>RDXV01000136.1 GCA_004292695.1 Nostocales cyanobacterium
GTTGTAATTAAATTTTTAAGCCACATTCCGTACCCTAAACTGTCACAGATCAAAAAAAGCGAGTTAAGTAGTACATAGGGGTTACTGAGAAACTCTTGTGGAGTGGGCATCTTGCCCGACCCACAAGATTTAAGACGTTAACCAGTGAGTATAATGACAAACTAAAATACCTTTAGCACTGTCACTTATCACTTACTGGACTACATTAGCAGTGTAAGGACTTGTCAACTTATCTAACTGTTGAATTAACAAGCTCAAAAACAAACCTACATCTGTAACTACACCTACAGACTCAATTGAACCGCGATCGCTCAATTTTGTCACTACCGCAGGGTTAATATCCACACATACCATCTTCACCCCTGCTGGTGTCATATTTCCTACACCGATAGAATGCAGCATGGAAGACAACATTAATATCATTTCTGCACCTTGAATGATTTTTGCATACTCTTGTTGGGCTAAAATCAGGTTCATTTGCGTATCTGGTAATGGTCCATCATCACGAATTGAACCAGCGAGGGAAAAGGGTATGTTATTTTTCACACATTCATACATGATCCCGCTTTTGACTACTCCCCCATCTACAGCTTTAGCAATGCTACCAAAACGGCGAATAGTGTTAATTACTTTTAAATGATGTCGGTGTCCACCACGTACCGCTACACCGCGTTTCATATCTACACCGAGAGATGTTCCCATCATATTTTGCTCCATGTCATGAACTGCGATCGCATTTCCTCCTAACAGTCCTTGAACATAACCCTCACGAATCAATCTAGAAAGATGTTCACCGCCACCTGTATGAATTACTACTGGTCCAGCAGTGACAACTACTTTACCTCCAGCATCCCGAATTTTACGTAATTCCCAGGCGACTTGTTCCACCACTAATTCTACCCGTCTTTCGCTGGAAACACCGGAAGACATAAAACTAAATTCCTGGGCGTTACGTTGTTCGCGGGATTCGGTTTTACGGATAGTGCGGATACCTAATACGTCAACTACTACCTGCTCACCAATTTCTAGATCACGTAAAATTTTACATCTAGCAACTAACCCATTAGCGGTCTTAGAAATGGCGATCGCCCCATCCATGCGTTGATTTTCTACTTTCAGCCATTGCCCATTTACCCGTACTTCGGTAGGATAAATTGTACTTACATAGAAATCATCAGGAGCAACACCCGCTTGCAGGACAGGTTCGAGTTTTGCATCTCTCTCATCTTGGGGTAAGTCAACCGCACCCAAATCAATCAACTGAGATATAATCTCTTCCATGACATCATGGGATGGTGCAGAAACCTTAACTTCCGCTGCGGATGTACTTTGACGTTGTTCTCCCAAGTTAAAATTGAGAACTTGGAAACTTCCCCCCATGTCTACAATTGAATCTAAAGCACGGTTAATTAAACCCGCATCTAATAGATGACCTTCTAATCGAATAATTCTACTTTCAACTTGAGTTGTAGCGTGTACCTCTTCCTGCACAGGTTCAGTTACTCGCAATGTTAAACATTTAGCTGCACCTCCAGCTTTCAAGAACTCAGTTAAAGGTGTTTCAATTACCTGAAAACCAACTTCAGCTAATCCTGATCTTAAACTATCGCTGGCTTTGTTCATAATCACGATGCTTTCGATATTCACCGCATTACAAGCAAAATTAACCGCGTCAGCTTCTTTGATAGCAATACGTTTTTCCGGTGCAACGCGCATTTCTATCACCCGGTTAGAGTAGGAGTCAAACGCACCGGGGTAATACAGCAAATAACCATTAGCTAGGGGACAGAAACAGGTATCAAGATGATAAAATCTTTCATCCATCAACCGCAGAGAAATCACCTCAATATCTAGCCATTTTGCTAAGTATGGGTGAGAATCTAACTCAGAACGGAAACCATACCCCGCCCATAACCAGCGTCCTTCCCTGTCTAGGAGTGCATCACCCGCACCTTCAAAGGGTAAATCTTTAGGAAGAGTGTAAACATTAAAACCATTATTTTCAAACCACTGTTGAAAATACGGTTCTTCTCCTTGACGTTCTTTATGTAAAAAACGGCTGAGAACCACATTATCACCGAGAACTAAACCAGCATTGGCACTGAATACCATATCTGGCCAGCCTTTTTCCGGTGTAACTAAATCTACAATGGCGTGATTTTTGATAACATTGTATAACTTATTCCACTGTTCCACAGCGTGATCACGTGATGATTTGTGAATATTCCCTTCCATCCACGGGTTAATCACATAGTCTACATCGTAGTGGTCGGGAGCGCACATTAAAAACCGAATTTGGGAAACCATAAAAAATTTTTACTTCTCTTTTCAGTAATTTATACTAGATACAGAGTTTCGTTGTTTACTGTCTTTCAAACTTGCTACTTAATTTCTACTTTTTGTCCTTGGTAGACTCTACCAGGATATCGTTACTATTCTATTACCGCTATAGGAAAATGGAGAGGGAGGAGGGAAAAATGGGTTATGGATGATTTTATGCTATTCTGAACATCCGAAAAATAATCAAATTATGGCATCAGTACCCAAAAAAATTAATCTAACATATCGAGTGAAAACAAAAATGTCTGTATTCCTTACCTGTTAACTGTTCCCTCTCCCAAATATAAAATTTATTTTACACGAATACTTAACAGGCAGTTTTAACATAAAAGTGCTGTATCAATACATTTGGGGTAAAGATATGATTCCGATATAAGCAGATTTAATCTCAGGATTGTGGAAATTATATAATTGATATTTTTCAAATCATCTAAAAGTGCGTTTTTTGACCAAGAAATTAAACGCTGTTTTCCATCTTTGGTTAACCAATATCCCTCATATTGATAAAAATTCCCAAAAACATCTATTTTTAACTTCTGAAAATGAATAGTTGGTAGTTTGTTCACAAGCATGATTAAAGTGAATAATTTTCCCTTGTTTATCAATAACAATTACTAAAGCTGCTACTGTATCCAAAATTTTGGCAATCAAATTATGTTCTTGGGTAAAATCTTGAATTAGTGAATGTAACTGTAAATCTATTGGTTGACAATTGGTGGCTGATATTCCATTTTCATTATGTGTCTGGTTTCTCATATCAACTCCTGCTTACAAGGATAAATAGGTAATTAAATGTAATTAATTTTTAATGATTGGTATTCTTTAGTTTATCATTTTTTGGATGTGAAACTTTTTTATCTAAAAATCCAATCAGTTCATATAATGAACCATGAACATATACATTTTGATAATCATTTATGGTTTGAGTTTGCCAAAAGTTCTCTTGGGAGTTGGAGATAACTTTTACTAATAATTGTGTTTCTGAAGGATTTTGATAGGGAGAAAATTTTTCAGTTTGTTTCACCTGAAAACCTACTCTTTGTAAAGCACGAATAGTCCATATAGTAGATATACCATCACCAATAACTTGAACTTCTCCTTTAAATGGTGTATGCAAATTAAACTCACCAGAAACAATATTAAACTCCACACCTTCACTTTTAAAAGTATTCGCAAATGCACCACTTAATACTAAATCTTCCGGTGCGCCCACTTGTAAAATCCCATGAGAATTTAATAACCAAATTTGGTCAGCTAACCGCAAAGCTAAATCTAAATCATGGGTAGAAAGGAGAATTGCTTGTTGAGTTTCCCTGGCTAAATTACGCAACAATTGCATAATTTCTACTCGCCGGGGTAAGTCTAAAAATGCCGTTGGTTCATCTAGCAACATGACTATAGGAGACTGCGCTAAAGCGCGGGCAATCATAATTTTTTGTCGTTCACCATCGCTGAGTTCACCAACTTGACGGGAGACTAAATTTAATGCACCTACAGATTTAATTGCCCACTGTACTATCGCTTCATCCTCAGCAGTCAAATTTCCCCACCAGTTAGTGTAAGGATGTCTTCCCAAAGTTACCAAATTATAAGCAGATAACATTCCTACATCAACTTTTTCTGTGAGAACTAAACTCAACCGTTTCGCTAAATCTTGGGGTGCTAATTTGTAGATATTATCATTTAAAAGTCGGACTTCACCGGCTACAGGTGGTTGCATTCCGGCAAGCGATCGCAGTAATGTAGATTTACCCGCACCATTAGGACCCAATAAACACACCAATTCCCCAGCTTGCAAAGACACAGAAATATTTTCTGCTACACACCGAAAATTATTTCGAGATGTTTGATAACCAATAGTCAAATTGTGGGTTGTTAAAATTGCATTACTCATGAGTAAAATTATCAAATATTGAACACAGTTAAGAGAATATTTGAAAAGTATCTTATGGAGTATCTAAACATTTCAGATCCCCCTATATCCCCCTTAAAAAGGGGGACTTTAACTCTTGTTCCCCCCTTATTAAGGGGGGTTAGGGGGGATCTGCAAGTGTCTAACATCACCATACAAAACTTTTAAAACAACCTCTAATTAGGATGGAAAAGACTTGCGGGAATTACGCCTTAAAATTACCCAAGTCACCACGGGAGTACCAATTAAAGCCGTAATTGCATTTAAAGGTAAAACCATTTCACTTATTGCTAATTGAGAAAACAAATCTGCTATTAAAGCTAAAATTGCCCCTAAAATTATCACACTGGGGATTAAAATTCGATGATCAGAAGTATTAAACAAACTCCGACATAAATGAGGAATAGCTACACCCAAAAAAGCAATTGGTCCACAAAAAGCTGTAATTCCACCAGCTAAAATAGAAGCACTGGTAATAATAGAAAATCTAGTTTTTTCTACCGTTAACCCGACACTTTTTGCATAGGATTCACCTAACAAAAGTGCATTCAGAGATTTTGATTGCAACAGTGCTATTAATAAACTTAAAAGTATCACCGGAATTAACACAATTAACTGCTTCCAAGTCACACCAGCAAAACTACCAAAAGTCCACATAATATAACTTTGAATCCGTTCTCTAGTGCTAAATTGCAATAAAATACTCACAATTCCACCAGTAGCATAACCAAATAATAAACCTAAAATTAGCAGCGTCATTGTATCTTGTACCCGACGAGAAACAACCAACATCACACCCAAAACCGAACCCGCACCCACACTAGCAGCTATCACTAATCCAAAATCAGTAATGATTCCCAAATTATTTAATAAAGTTGGTGCAGTCACACTTGCAGTTAACACCACCAAGGCCACACCTAAACTCGCACCAGAACTAATTCCTAATACAAAAGGTCCAGCTAAGGGATTTTTAAATAATGTTTGCATTTGTAACCCACTCACACCTAAAGCAGCACCCGCTAAAATTGCAGTTACAGCTTTCGGTAATCTAAATTTGAGAATTATATTGGCATGAGTTAGCTTTTCTGGTTCTTGTCCCAGTAAAATATTAATAACTTCTTGAAGAGGAATAGCAACAGAACCTAAAGCCAAATCTAGTAAAAATGTTAATATCAAAGCCATAATTAATAGGACAAAAACTAAAGCTTTTATAGAAACATTTTTCCGTATCCATAGAGAATAAGAAAGGGATTTTTTAATTAACATTATTTTTGTAATTTGCGGTAATAAAATAGTTGATGTTCCGGCAACAATTCTGGGTGCAAAATCTTAATTAAATCTGCCAGTACAATATCTGGGTTACTAATTCCTCCTTCCCAATAATCATTACCACCATCGGCATTGACACGGGCATTATTATTATAAATATTGCCAGTTTTTACAGCTTGAAAATCACCATAGCGACTATCTTCTGCAACGACATCTTTTAAACTCTGCCAACTTTGGCGAGAATTTAACCAATAATCAGCTTTAGCTGCACGGTCTAACACTACCTCAAAAGAAAGTGGTAAACTACCATTAGATTGATCATCATTCCAAAGATAATTACCTCCTGCATCATTGAGATATTTAGCAACATAACTTTTACCACCAGGCATAAACCAAGTACCTTTAAAATTAAAGTTAACAAATACCGTCGGACGATTTTTTACAGCTTGGGCTTTTTCTGCTATTTTTATATATTTATCTGCTATTTCTTGAAATATCTTCTCAGCTTTTTCTTCTTGATTAAAAAATAAAGCCGTAAATTTTAACCATTCACTTCTTCCCAATGGTGAATCTTCCATATATTCAGCATTTATCCCCACTTTCAAACCAGCTTCCGTAAGTTTTCCGTAACTATCTGTTTGGGAATTTCCTGTTCCAAAAGTTGTGACTAAATCAGGATTTAATGCTAATAACTTTTCTATATCCACATTAGAATTATTACCTACTTGGGTAACTTTCCCTGCTTTAATTCTCTCAATTACAGCCGGAGTATTCACTTGTTTAGTATTACTAATACCTATTAATTTATCCACCAATCCTAATTTATCTAAATGGGGTAAATGAGTTGTAGATAAAGCCGCAACAGAATTAACAGGAACTGTAATAATTTGTGCTTGATTAAATCCTGGAGGTGTAGGAGTTCCACACTGAACTAAAACATATTGAAACTGAGTTTTAGCATTCTGCCAAGGATTTTTAATATTCACAACTTTGTAATGATTATGATATTCAACTGCAAAGCCAGTAGCATAGTTAATTTTAGCTTTGTTAGGGAAATAATCTTGATTAGGGTTATAATTTTGAATGCAGGTGTTATTGGTTGTGTTGTTATTTATAGGATTTTGAGTTATAGGACTTTTTGTACTATGACAGGCAATAATAAAAGTGGCTATCAAAAAAACTTGACAGAAAAAAAAGATTAACCTTGAATAAGGAAGTTTGATAAATTTCATTCGTGCTAAATATTTGTTAAATAGTGAAATATTGTAGGTTGGGTTTCACTTTCTTCAACTCAACCTACAAAAACCCTTAACTATGAGGTACAAATTTTAATAATAAAACTATTGTGGGGTGGGCATCTTGCCCGCCAAAAGTGTACCTCATAACACAGACAGGGAAATGCTGTAAATTCGCAAAATGAATTATACTTTTTCCGGTGGATATAAATTTTTAGTCACCTTATTACCCTTAACTAAATGTTCATTAACAATGTTTTCTGCCGCACTAGGATTAACGCGCGTGTACCAAGTTCTATCATTAGAATAGAAAACCACAGGTCCTAATTGACAAACTTCTAAACAACCAGATGTTCTTACTTCTATATCTAAACCTGCATTTTCCACTGCTGATTTTAGCGCATCAAATGTAGGTTGCCATTTGCGAGAAGGAAGACAGCGAGTAGAAGTACAAACTGAAATATAGGAATGTTTGAGAGGATTTTTATTAAAGGGAATTGGTTTAATTCCTAACACATAAATATCTCTCAAATCTTGATACAAAGCTAACTTTTCTAAATTGGGTTTTCCTTCTGGTAATAAATTTTCTCCATCTACCAAAGGATTAGGTAATAAAATCGTCATCAATTGTTCATTAGCACCATTCCAAAATTGAATCCCCCAACTTCTAGGATTTCCTTCTGGATTAAACCGCCGATAAAAAGCTGCACGAGAAACTAAACGCTGCTTCCTCACTTCCACAGGAGTTTTACACAAAGGACCACCAAAATTAGTATCAATACACAAATGTAAATGCCAACCTTCAGCGGCCACTGTCAAATATCCATCATAGAGAATACATAGTTTTGGTGGTGCATTAAATTCTAATTCTAAAACACTTCCTTGAACAATATGGGCAATCCCAACTTGCTGCCAATTTTGCTCAAATAAAGTATACATTAATGATGCTAAAACATCACTCCCACAATCAAAATATTCATACTCAATGTATCCACCTGTAGATAGATTTTCTGTTTCTATTTTATTAATTGGTTGTACCCAACAATTAAACTCAGTCATACTTACTTTTCCTTTGCGTCTTTGCGTGAGATAATTCTTAAAAACTAGAACTCAAACCCAATTGAAAAACCCTACCCCCATCAGGAAACCCAGGGAACAACTGATAACGCTGATTAAACAAATTATCCAAGCTACCAGTCAATACTAGCCTATCATTAATTGGTACACGCATCTTCATATCAAAAGTAGTGTATCCCGGCAAAAATTCTGTATTTGTATTATTGGTTGGATATCCGTTTAAAGAATTCATTAACAAACCCAAATACCAACCTTGGGGATTTTCATAAGACACACCAAAATTTAATTTATCCGCACCTGCAAAACGTAATTCTTTATCCACCTCTGCGGAATTAGCACTTTTTAAAATTCGCGGATCATTAGCTGTATAATTCACAAATCCATAGACATTTCTTGCGAGTTGTAAATTCAGAGATGCTTCAATTCCTTGAGTTTGAACTAAACCAATATTTTCCCAAGTCCCTGTATTTCCATTAACAGGTGGAGTGAGTCTTGTAAAGGCAATGGTATCAGAAACTCGGTTACTAAAAAACGTCAACCTTAATAAGCCAATATTACCTAATTTTTGGTCAATTCCTACATCAAAACTATCGCCTTTTTCTGGTTTTAAATCAGGATTACCGATATTAGTAGGATTATTATTAAATAAATTAGCAATGGTGGGGGCGCGGAAGTTTCTGATATAGTTAGCTCTCAGGGTAGTTGCATCAGAAACTGCAAATTTCGCGCCTACAGATGGAGATGTAAATGAACCATTAACCAAACTACTAAAGTCTTGTCTCACTCCTAAATTTACGCTCAAATTAGGGGATACTTTCAGATCATATCTACCAAAAAGCGCTCCTTGACCTATGGCATCATCATAATTTAATCGGGTGATATTTGTACCGTAATTAAAGGAAGTGTTGCGAACATTAGTGTTACGATAATCAAAGCCATAGACTAAGGTTTGATTTTGAGACAGATTCCAATTATGGGTAACTTGAATACCATAGGAATCTTGTTTAGTATCAAAGCGATTTTGAGATGTAATTGCACCAGTACGATTATCAAAACGAGTGTTGAGAAAATCGGCGTAAACTCTCGCTGTTAATAGTGAATCATCTCCGTTTCCTAATTTAGAATTCCAGGTTAAATCAGTGAGAACTTGATCTGTGTATTTTCGGTTATTATCGGTGAGAGAGTTAAAAAATCCCTGTCCAAATTGCGGTATGGGAATGGGTACACCTCCGGGTGTTCCCTGTTCTTTTCCTAAATATAAACTTGATAAAGTTAAGGTATTTCTTTTTCCTAAATTTGCCTCTAGTTTAAGGTTAAAGTTGTTGAACAGTGCATCATTATTTTCTCTTGTTCCTTCAAAATTAGCTTCAGGAATGCTAAAAGGATAATTATTTTGTGCTTGGGTACGGTTGTAACCAACTACCCAAGAAATATCACCAGATTTTCCACTATTTTGAATGCTTTGTTGGTTCAGTCCATAGGACCCAAAATTAACTTTAGTTGTGGTGGTAGTTTTATCTGTAGGACGACGAGTAACAATGTTAATTACTCCACCTATTGCATCTGAACCATAGAGGGTTGAACCACCTCCGGGTAAGACTTCAACTCTTTCAATATTATTACTGGTAAATTCTGAAAGGTCGAAACCTCCACCACCTAAATTATTAATTGGTCTTCCATCCAATAATATTAAAACTTGTCCGGTGTTAGAACCGCGAATAAATTGACCACTTAAAGCGTTGACTTCTGTTCCTACAGTTCCATCACCCAAAATACCTGGTAAAAATCGCAGTGCTTCTTTGACTGTTCTTGCACCTTGCGCTTCCATTTCTTCCCCGGTAATGACGTAAACCGGACGGGTAGAATCTTTGACTGTTCCTTCTCGACGAAAGGGTGAAAATACGGGTTCGTTGAGGAGTTTATCAATAACTGTCAGTTCTATATCAGGTTCTTCTTCTGCTTGTGCTATCTGTTGCAAGTCTTGAGCGGAATTTTCAGATTTTGGTGTAACTTCTGTGGCTATGGTGGGGTGATTTTTCCATAATATCCCGGTTGCAATGGTCAAACTGGAAATCAGTATTTGAGTTCCCCATCTGGCAATAAATTGAGTACGCATTGGTAATTAAGCCCCTGTATAAGTAAACACTATTGGTCAACAAAAAAAATTTTTCAGCCAGCAGGAATATAATAATGATTATTATTATCATTCTTTGGGCGCATTTTACAAGCTAGTTTCCAGCTAGTTTCTGGGTTTGTAGTCAGGAGAACGGCTGTTCGCCCGTATAGGAGTGTTGAGGACTAAAGTCCTCACTACGAACTTTAATTAACAGCAATTTTTGGTGAGTTTTGCCCATTTATTGAGGGGTGGTATTTTGGCTAAGATGCCTGTTTTTAAAGGTTCTGGACGTTCTGACCAAGGTAGTAAACCCGTGTAGTTGGTGTAGTATTGGGTGGCACATTGCAGGATGGCAGATGCACTATCATCAACTGCCAAGTTACCGAACAGATAGGTAAATTTCTCTTCTGCTTGCAAAGCGATAACGCAAGCATGGTTGCAAGCACTCATACATTGGACTTCTTGAATGGAGAATTTAGAGTGCAATTCCCAAGTTTGTGCAAGTTGTTGGAGTTGCTGTAATAGCTGCTGTCCGCCACTTTCACCTATCTTTTTACCGTCTTTCCAAACACTGGCGCAGGTTGTACAGACAAATAAAGTATGTTGTTGTTTTTGCATTAATTTTCAGGTATTGCAGATTGAAATGACGAATTAGCCTCGCTTCCACTGCAAGATTAAAGCTGGCTATGGGAGGGGATAATGTAAATATGCAAAATGAAGGTTTGTATCTATCACCTTCTAAGTAGCTATTTATATCTGTAGGGAAAATTCTACAATCTCATAAAGATTTCTATGGGATCGCCTATATCTGACTCTATGAGACAGTGATACTGTTGGATGAAGAGAGTGTTAGTTATGTTATTCATCTGTACCTCGCAGATGGGAGTAGGTTGTCATGGCGGCGGGCATTCTGACTTTGAAGTGTTAACTTCATTACAGCTGCGGGACAGTGCTGGATTCACACCAGGCTTTCCCCGTTACCTCTGATGGCTGTTCCCCACCAGAACCGTTTAATGCAGTATATCACAATAGTTTTTTGATCATTGATCAAATGTCTTTTTTATAATAAAAATCTATCTAGGGGCAACCAGATGGGAATTGCTTCTAATATATTGTATAAACTATACTATTCCCGCTAAAACTACGATCACAAAATGTTAAACCGAAACACCAGCTTTTTAGTAGGTAACACCAAAGGTGATAATGTCCTCAAATTTGATGCGGCCACAGGTAACTTTTTAGGTGTATTTATTTCCGCAGGTTCAGGAGGACTAGATAACCCCGACACTTTACTATTTGGAGCCGATGCAAATGGTGATAGAAAAAGTGACTTATATATTGCTAGTGGTTCACCATCAGGAATTCCATCTATCTTAATATTTGATGGTGAAACCGGGGCATTTATTAAACCACTTATCAAAGACGATCCCAGCACAGAAATAGATGAAACAGGGGGTTTAGTTCGTCCCTACGGTATGGCTTTTGGTCCCGACGGCAATTTATATGTTTCTAGTTTTTACACTGATCAAATATTAAGATATAACGGCGAAACTGGGGCATTTATTGATATTTTTGCCCAAGGAAATGGACAAACCGGAGGTTTAAATGGACCCAATGGTTTACGATTTATTAATAATAGTTTGTTTGTTACTACTCAAGGTAGTGTAGCTACAAAAAACCCTGATACTGGGGAAATTACCCTGAATTATACTCAACCCAGTCAAATTCTACGCTATGACTCCTTGACAGCAAGAAGCACACCTACAGTTTTTACTACACCTACACCTTCCCCAGAAAGTTTAGGTTTTGTCAGTTTGTTGGGTTTAGCAGTTAGTCAAAACAATGACTTATATGTAAGTGATTTTGCTAGTGGTGTTTTACGCTATAACCTAGCAACGGGCGATTTAATAGAGAGTTTTTCCACAAATTATACCACAGAAACACCACCAAGCAATAATTTTATGGGTGGTTTGGCTTTCGCACCCAATGGTGATTTATTAACCGTTGGTTTTGATAGAACTACTGAAAATGGGGCAATTTTACGTTATGAGTCTGATCATGGTTCACAGGTTGAAGATTTTCAGGTATTATTTCCTACAAATCCAATTTTAGAACGTCCCATTGGGATCACCTTTTTCCCCACAGAAAGTAAATTAGTTGTTGGCACTCCAGAAGCAGATCAATTAATTGCAGGTGTTGATATAGAAGGAGTTGCAGATATCATCTTTACTGGCGCTGGTAATGATGAGGTTGATCTCTCTATCAAAAATTATGCTAGTAATAACCGAGTATTCTTAGGTAGTGGTAATGACAAGATAGATGTTAATGATCAAGATCGGGTTTTTGGCGGTTCTGGTCATGATACCTTTGATGCTACCGATGGTAAAGGTAGAAGTAGAATGTCCGGTGGTGCAGGAAATGATACTTTTTATCTCAGTAGTAATGACAGGGCGTTAGGTGGTGATGGCGATGATAAATTTATTGTCCAGACTGGAGGAGGTAATTTAATTGCTGGTGGTGCTGGTGCGGATGAATTTCAAATTGTTACCACAGAATTACCAAATGCAGCAAACACAATTTTAGATTTTCAAATGGGTACTGATGTAATTAGTATTGTAGGGGCGGCTGGACTTGGTATTTCTGCGGAAACTTTAACCTTGAATGAAACCAGCGGTAATACGGAAATTAACTTTGGTAATCAAACTCTGGCTATTCTTGTGGGTGTTACTGGTTTAAGTGTGGACATTATCAGCTTAAACTGATTAGCATTTTCCCTGAGTAATTGCTTACGTCACTTTATGTAACAGTTTTGGTAAATTTTGCTCAGAGATGAAATTTTGTGTCATAATGTTTATTGAGAAGTAATTCGGCGACGGCGTTTGTTTTTAATATTGATGGATTCTTTCCTTTTTGTATTTACAGACTTTTCTCCGAACCCTAAATCTCTACACTATTTATGATTTTGGAGAAAATCTATGTCAATTTATGTAGGCAACCTCTCTTACGAAGTTACCCAAGATACTTTAACTGCGGTATTTGCAGAATATGGTTCTGTTAAGCGTGTTCAATTACCTACAGACCGTGAAACCGGAAGATTACGCGGTTTTGGTTTCGTAGAAATGAGTACAGACGAAGAAGAAACATCTGCTATTGAAGCGCTTGATGGTGCTGAGTGGATGGGAAGAGATTTGAAAGTTAACAAAGCTAAACCCAGAGAAGACAGAGGCGGTTCTTTTGGTGGTGGTAACAGAGGTGGTGGTGGTTATAACCGCAACCGTTACTAAGTTTAAGCATTGTCCAGCTAATAACCATCAAAATATAGTGATGGTATAGCTTTTTTCTGAATTTTCAATAAATTTCAGTACATTTTAAAAAGGCTCAAGTATGACGAAAATGTTAATACTTGAGCTTTTTTATATGTTGATTTTCGTACCTACATGATTGAATTTTTGATTTTAGTGTTGGGTTTCCTGGTGTCAACCCAACCTACATGATTGAATTTTTTTATTTTTCTAACTTTTTCGTGATTTTTTGGCAAATTGGCAGATTTTTAACTAAAAAATTACCATAATGATGGGGCAATTAGTAAAGGCAAAGTTAGTAACAAAATGCTAATTTAGGAAACTATAATCACTTTTTGTTGTTTGACATCTACCTATGCCTTATCTTACTACTGCTGCGGAAATCCGTTCTCAAATTACTAAATATTCTCAAGCATCTACTTTGTGGATAGATACAGAAGTTGCTGATTTTACAACTCGTAATCCTCGATTATCCCTAATTCAAATATTAGATAATCCTCAAGATATGACTGGGGATAGTGTGTATATTTTGGATGTTTTAGATCAGCCAAGTTTGACGAATGATTTTATTAACCAAATCATGTTAAATAGTTCCATTGAAAAGGTTTTTCACAATGCTAGTTATGATGTGAAATTCTTGGGTGGTAAAAAAGCTAAAAATGTAACTTGCACTTTAGAAATGGCTAAAGATATCCCTTTTCATATATTACCATTACCTAATTATCAATTAAAGACTTTAGCTAATTTTCTGTGTAATTTTTATGGAATTGATAAACAAGAACAAGGTAGTAATTGGGGTGTACGTCCACTCAGTGATGATCAGTTAGAATATGCTTATTTTGATTGTATTTATTTAGCTCAGGTACATTCAAAGTTGTTAAATTTACAGTCAGAAATTACAAAAGATCCGTCTCAAGAAGATTTATATTCTCTGTCTCAAACATACATTGAAGTGGAAAAAAGAAAGAAGTTAATTAATGCTGAATTTGATTATTTGCAGGATAGATTAAAAAAGGCTATGGATGTACAAAAGGTTTCCGAAACTGATTACTGCAAAATGAGTAGTTATGATCGTAAATCTGTAAAAGTTAAATTTACAGAATTGATGAGAGTAGTTGAAAGTGAGAATATTAATTTAGATTTTCCCGTGACTTTGACTGAGAAGTTACAAAAAGAATTAGGTGGAAATCTGGAATTATTAGATGTGGATATTGAAACGACTAAGGTTGTTCGGTTAATTCCTAAAACTCAGGAAGAAGAGTAAACAGTTATCAGTTATCAGTTATCAGTTATCAGTTATCAGTTATCAGTTATCAGTTATCAGTTATCAGTTATCAGTTATCAGTTATCAGTTATCACTGTTT
>RDXV01000137.1 GCA_004292695.1 Nostocales cyanobacterium
AACAGGTGACAGGTGACAGGTGACAGTAAGAAATCTAGCTTTAAGCGTCTGGGCTTCAGTGTTAGTTGGTGTCCTAACTGTCTTGTCTACAGCTATAAATCCTCGTGACAAACACGGCCTCCTAGCCCCGTTAAATCCTATAATTCCTCAACAAAAAACATTACTTTTTACGTAAAAAATATTTTTTAGGTAATATATATTACTCGTTTGTTTATTTTTTGAATGTAAAATTTTCTGATTAAGTCGTGTGTAAAATGTGTATGTATAAAAAATACATGAAAACTATATGAAAATTATGTGAATTCATGTTAAGTTTTTGTAAACTAGATACTCCTGTTCTTAAAGTGATATATAAAATATATAAGACAGAATAACTAACTATAAAGTCTAGTTTAATAATACCTTGTCAACTCAATAAAAACACTTACCTCTTTTGTAGGAATCTAGTTTATGTGATTTAATATTATACAAATTTGTTCATCCGAATGAGTTAATAAAACCCTGATTAATTAGGCAAATGACATAGAACAATCTCAGTATAATTACTCAAGGGCGTTTATATCTACCACGAAAATGAACTTAACAACAGCAAAAATTGTTTATTACCATTCAGAAAAAATACGTTACTAATTAAACAATGTATTTTAAAAGACGCAGTAAACCAGCAATTGATACTAAGTGTTAAAGTTCTGTAAGTAATTTAACTAATTAACAGGTAAATAAAATGAACATCTTCAACGGTTTCTTAAAAAAACTGTCAAATCATAGAAATCAAAATTTAACTATAAGTAACACAACATAAGTATACCTAAGTGTCTTAAAATAAACAGTTTTAAGCTCTAAAAAATTTTGCCTAAATATTCAGACCTCAGATTATACCCAACAGCTTACTACTAACTAAAACTGTTTTTGTTCAGTCAAAGCATAACAACTAACCAAAAATACAAACATGAAAACTCGGACAAAAATTAAGAAATTGCGAAGATCCAAGGATCTATTTTTTTCCCTTGTCACCGCAGCATTAATATCAAATGGTTTACCTCTACTGATCACCCCAGCACTAGCAGATGGGACAGCAGGAGGTACATCTATTAGCAACACAGCAACAGCTACTTACGAAGATCCCAACACTCCTAATAGACCACCAATAACCAGTACCTCCAACACCGTTACCGTCACAGTGGCAGAAGTAGCAGGTATTACTGTTACAGCCGGGACAATAAATGATAGTACGGGTGGTTCTGTACAAATAGGGGACATCTTAACCTACAACTTCACTGTTACTAACATAGGTAACGACCCCACAAAAATCCGTATTCCTTCCCAAGTTACACTCACAGGTCCAGGTACACCAGGTACTGTACAATACAGCGAAGACAATGGCACAACTTGGACTAACGTATCCGCGCCTAACGCTCTCACCAACTCAGTACCAGCCGGCGGTACAATTTTAGTCCGTGTACCTGTCACAGTTACCAATGCAGCCGCAGCGGGTGATATTATCAAAGTGACATTAGGTAATACCTCCACCCCTGACGCTCAAAACCAACCTTTAAATAACACAGATAACAACAAAGAAGTTTACACAGAAGATAACGCTAATGGTACAGTTACAGGGGAAGTACCAGGAACACCTGCGAACGGAGAAAGGGAAGCAGCAAACAGTTTACAAACAACAGTTGATACTAAAGATTATGCTTTAGCCACCCTACTCAAGACTCGTACAGGTTACAGCAACAACAATACATTAACGGATATCACTGATGACACATTGACTTATGGGTTGAGCTTCAGAGTGGAAAACAACACCATTCCTGGTACAAACATCAACCCAGTAGCACTACAAGGAACTACTAACATCAACGTTGATGGCAGCAATGGTACTTATATCCTCATTTCCGATGCCATACCCCTGGGAACAGAATTAAACGCTGCACCTACGGCTACAGATAACAACTGGGAAGCAGTCTATACCACTACTCCCGTGAACACAAATGTTAGAGCAGCAGTTTGGAAACGCTTTGGACCAGGTGGAACTTTACAAGGTGGTGACACACTAGCGCAAGTAAGAAGAGTGGGTTTCATTAACAAAGCCTCTCTTACTTCCGTTGCTCCTGGTACAACCATCACTGGTTTTTCAGTGACAGTCAAAGTCCAAGCTCCCGCATCCGCACCTTTAACCATTGCTAACATTGCCCAGATGTTTGGTAGAAGTGTGGGTAATGATTTACCAGTATATGAAGAATCTGGAGACAACAACCCCAGTAACTACAACGGAAATACACCTCCTATTGGTTCTGTGGATAACAACAATGATGGTGTTCCCGATAGCATTCCCGATGGTGCAATAGATGATGGTTATATAACTGACCCCAATAACCCAGAAACAGGAACAGATACCAATAACAACAACACTGGTTCGGGTCCAGGGGGTGAAGCAAACGTTTTCAATATTAATACCGCCAGTATTCTTAACGGTCCTAATGGTCAACCTGGTGCATTGGGTCCAGATGGTACTAATAATACTGACTTTACTAACAAATCTTCCGCAATTCCCGCAGGTACAGCCCCTGGTAGCAACATTAACCCAGCCCCGGTATTATTTAATAATACTGTGAATAATAGTAGTAGTGTGTCGGGAACTGTTACCTTAGTACCTACACCTCCAACTAAGACCGCAGATTTACCTAATCAAACCCAAGTCACTATTACCTATAACGGCAACTCAGCTACTTATACCTATAACGGTACAACATTTAGTTTGACATCTGGTACAGCAATTTCTATTCCTAACGTCGCTGCTGGTGCAACTATTGATTATCAAGTCAGTGTTGACTTACCGGGAGGTACTCCCCTCTCTACAGATATTGAAAGAGGTTTCCCTGTACCCATTACTGCTGCCATTGATACTAATGGTGATAACACCCCAGACGCTAGTAATATTACCATTGATCGGGTGTATACAGGTTTCTTAAAACTGGTGAAATTCTCCCGCATTCTACAGGGAACTGGTCCGGCTGTGGGCGCGGATCAGGATAATTTTGAAACCACACCAGCGGTCAATGGTTTTGATCCTAATCCTAATGTTGCTGATGTTTTGAGAACTCCGCAAACAGGTAATATTATTGAGTATCAAATTCGCTACAAGAATATTTCTGAGGGTAATGGAGCATCAGGTAGTAACAACGTATTACTACAGGTTAACAATTTGGTAATCACTGAAAATGGCACTATTGCAGGTAGTAGTAACTGGGCATTAGATCAGGATAATAACAACATTATTGACACCAGTAACGTGCCTAACTCAGCTACTGATTCGGGAGGAAGTGCAACTATTACCTACTTTAGTGGTATTCCTGTTCCTGGTACTCCTAATGCTACCGCTGCTACTACAGGAAATATGGCTACTGCTGATGTAACTCAGTATGTGAACTCTATCGGCGTGCCAATAGATCCCGGTGTGCAAAGAACTTTCACTTTCCAGAGAAAGTTAAACTAATATCAGTAAATTTAGGTAGGGAATTGATAATATCAATTACCCTATCTACTGGGAATCTAAATTACTGTTGATGTCTGAAATGCTTTTGAATAGGTATTTTACTCGATATTTTCTCAGGATATTGACAGTAAAATAGAAGTTAAAAATGTTTTGAGGTGATTGGAATGAAACACTTAATGAAACCTTTGTATCTTGCCCGTTTAGGAGCATTTGCTTTAACTCTTGTAGTACCATTTGTGAGTCAAATACCAGTAATTAACCTTGGTAGTAATACTGGTACTGCTGTTGCCCAAAATAATCGGAAAGAAGCTGTTAAGCTGCGGTTAGAAGGGGAAAAACAGGTTAAATCTCAAGATAATCAAGGTAGAACAAAAGTTACATGGCAGGCTTTGACTGGTAAAGTGCAACCTGGGGATGTGGTGCGTTATACTTTAATCGCGGAAAATCAAAGCGATCGCCAAATCAAAAACCTTGTTCTTAATGGACCTGTTCCCAGAGGCACAGTATTAGTTTTACAGTCTGTGCAAGCTCCCGATAATACCCAAATTTCCTACAGCATTGACGGGGGAAAAAGTTTTGCAGCCAATCCCACAATTACCGTAAAACTACCTAATGGCAAGTCAGAAACTAAACCTGCGCCTGCTACTGCGTACACTCATATTCGCGTGCAAGTTCCATCTGTGAGTGCAAAATCTACTGTTAAAGCCACCTATCAAACCCAGGTGCAGTAAGAACTGGAAAATTATCCATCACATTTTTGAGCAAATTTCTGCTTCTGTCTGATGGCAACTTTCACAATCAATATATTCACAGCGAAAACATCTTAAAGCCTTGAAATATAAAACAAGTGATATCTACAAACAAAGTTTGTTTAATCAAAACCGGCGGTGCAAAAAAACAAGTGTCTTACTTAAATAGCTGGGGGAGAAAATTAACTGCTGCTGTATTGGCGGTGAGTAGTTTACCCACAGCGATGATTGCATCTGCTACAGCCCAAACTACAGGAAATCAATTTCAAGTTAGACAGTTTAATTTTATTAACCAAGCTGCTTATACATACACATTCACAGATCCAGATACTCCCAATAATTCAAATAGCACAGCTATTGAAGGTCGGTCTCCACAAAACAGACTAAATAACCAGTTAGTAGATCCTTTAGGTAGGATAGTGGGTTGTGATGGAAATTTATTACCCAGCTATACCGGGTTTTCCGTAGCTTTATATAATGAACTTCCTAACCAACCAGGAGAACTGGGGAGTTTAGTGGATCTAACTAGAACAGAAGTACCGGATTTACTTAATAATGGCATTCCCTTGGGGATTAGACCAAACAGTGAGAATGTTAATCCGTTTACTGTTCCTAATGAACCTAGAGAATATGCAGGGGCTTATAATTTTCTGTTTGATGAAGGTAAGGGTCAAATTACTCCTGGTAGAAGCTATCTTTTAATTGTTAATCCTCCTAGTAATTCTATTTATCAGCAACGCCGGATTAGATTGACTATCAATGATATCACTGGCACTGGGGCAAATCGCCAAGTTAGTTATACAGCCATATCCTTAGATGGACAACCAATTAATCTCAGTGGGGATAGTCAAATTCAAGCACAACAGGTGATAGTCACTGATGCTGAAAGACAGGGATTAATATTATCAGTCCTGCAACTATCCACAAATCTTTGTCAAATCAATCAGATCAGAATTATTAAAACAGGCGATCGCGTCACTGCTGCACCAGGAGATACGGTCATTTATCGTTTATCAGTGAGAAACTCCTCTGATGTTGCCTTAAACAACGTAGTCATCAATGACATCTTACCATTAGGTTTGCGATTTTTAGCTAAATCAGTCCGAGGTGAAAGTAACGGTCAACCAGTAGATGTGACTGCTACCAACAACGGCAACACCATCAACTTTACCAGCAACATTAATTTAGCGGTAGGACAAGTATTAAACATCGCCTACGCCGCCCAACTTACCAACGATGCTCAACGGGGTACAGGACGTAATACCGCATCCGTAGAAGGACAAAGAGATGATCGCACTCGTTTAGTCGTCAGAGATGGACCTGTGAGTCATCGCTTGAAAATCGTTCAAGGTATCGTCAGTGATGCCGGGACAATTATCGGCCGGGTGTTTGTAGATAAAAACTTTGATGGCGAACAACAAGCCGATGAACCAGGAGTACCCAACGCAGTTGTTTATCTGACAGATGGCAACCGCATTACCACAGACGCTAACGGTTTATTTTCCGTCGCTAACGTCTTGCCCGGATACCACACAGGAGTCTTAGACCTGACCAGTCTGCCTGGATATACCCTAGCACCCAACCGAAAATTCAACGAACGTAATAGTCAGTCACGCTTAGTAAAATTAGCACCAGGCGGGCTAGTACGGATGAATTTTGCAGTCACACCTAGCTTTAAAGAGCAGATCGAAAAATGAAACCCAGACTGCACACTACCACCAACCAACAACGTCAGCAACAAGCCGGCATCAAAATCAACCTGCCCAAAAACCTCAAATTATTGGGGGCGATCGCCGGCTCTTTTGGCTTTGTCTTTTCTTCGTCCCTAGCCAAAGCCCAAACCACAGAAACACAGCCAACACCAGAATTACCAATCAATAATGGTGATGAAATTAACTCCCAAACTGGAGATGAAAGTACACAAGACACAACCAGTAGCAGTTTACCACCCACGATTACAGAACCACAACCAGAACCCAGTGCGCCTGTCACCCAACTACCAGTGAATGGCACGGAGGATCAAAAATCACAAATTCCCATTGCCCCATCCCTGAATTTACCATCAACAACACCCACACCAGCGGTCATATCTCAACCCCCACTGGTGACAGAAACAGTCAAAATTTTAACGCCTAAAGTTGGGGATATCATGGATAATCCCAGCACCTCCGTCATCGTCCAATTTCCTTTAGGTAGCAAATTAGAACTAAGAGTTAACGGTCAATTAGTAGATACTAACTTAGTCGGTAGGACAGAAAATAACACTCAGACCAATCAAATTATACAAACCTGGTATGGTGTAGTTTTGAATGAAGGGCAAAACGTCATTTCTGCCCAGATCGTTGGTAGTCAAGAACCAGCAACTACCGTGAGAGTATTTGTTAGAGGTGCTGCTAAAAAAATTACTATAAAAAGTCAAGAAACCCGTATTCCTGCTGATGGACGTTCCACCGCCACCATCCAAGGTCAACTACTGGATCAAAAAGGTAATCTTTCTAAACAAGATGCAAT
This sequence comes from Nostocales cyanobacterium, assembly GCA_004292695.1. GTDB lineage: Bacteria > Cyanobacteriota > Cyanobacteriia > Cyanobacteriales > Nostocaceae > Okeanomitos. Next base: position 6,760 of record RDXV01000137.1, read on the forward strand.
TATTACATTAAGACCATCCGCCGGCGAATTTATCGGCGCAGACTTCAAACCCGATCAACCAGGTTTCCAAGTTCAAGCCAAAGCAGGGGAATTTCAAGCCACACTGCGTTCTGATATGAAGGCGCAAACCGTCACTATTAGAGCCAATACAGGAGATATTGAAGGTTACACCCAACTACAACTAGAAACCGCCCTTCGTCCTAGTTTAGTGACAGGTGTCATAGATTTCCGTTTGGGCGCGAGAGGAACAGACTACTACAGTCGTTATCGTGATTTTTTGCCGACAGATGGAGATAACGGTACAGAGTTTCAGTTTTACTCCGCTGTATTTGCCACTGGTAAAATCGGTGAATGGTTATTTACAGGTGCTTATAACAGTTCTCGCACTTTAAACGAAGATGTCAACGGCGAAAGTCGTTTATTTAGAGCTTTTCAATTCAATGATCAAACTTATCCCGTCTATGGTGATAGTTCCACATCTACCATAGTTACCCCATCCCAAGATAGTCTATTTTTGCGGTTAGAGCGTTCCAGTAAAACCCCTGGTGCTAACCCTGATTATTTCATGTGGGGTGACTACAACACAGAAGAATTTGCCCGTACTTCCCAACAATTTACTGCCATCACGCGCCAACTACATGGTTTTAAAGCTAACTATAATATCGGTAACTTGGAAATTACAGGTTTTTATAGTGCAAATGTAGAAGGATTTCAGCGAGATACCATTGCCCCAGATGGTACAAGTGGCTTTTATTTCCTGTCTCAGCGGATTTTAATACCCGGTAGTGAAAACATCTTTGTTGAATTAGAAGAACTTAACCGTCCCGGAACAGTAGTTAAACGCCAAGCACTGACCAGAGGTATAGATTATGACATAGACTATGACCGGGGGACAATCCTATTTAGAAACCCCATATTGCGTACAGATATTGACGAGTTTGGACAGATTTTAGTCCGGCGCATTGTCGCTACCTATCAATATGATTCCAGAAATAGCGATGGTAGTATTTACGGCGGTCGTCTGCAATATAACCTGAGTCGCGGACTTACAGAAAGTTGGATAGGTGCAACCTATTTCCAAGAAAATCAAGGTTTGCGAGATTTTGAACTCTATGGAGCAGATACACAAATCAGTTTAGGTAGTCAAGGTAAATTATTAGCTGAATATGCCCGTTCTCGCAATGATTCCGATGTTGCAGGTAACGTCACTGGTCAGGCTTATCGGGCGGAAATTGAAGGACAATTATTTACAGGGCTTCAAGGTCGCGCTTATTACCGTACCGCTGATCCTGGTTTTGCTAACAATGCTACCATCAGCTTTGTTCCTGGACAAACTCGCTACGGAGCGCAAATTAATGGACGGGTGACAAATACCACTAATATCCGCTTGCAGTATGACCATGAGGATAATTTTGGCATTGCACCCCAACCCAAAGTTATTAACACCGATGTTTTCGCACCTCTAAATGAACCTATCCCAGTACCGGGGACTCAGGTTGATAACTCCCTAACAACAATTATGGCAGGGGTGCAACAACGTTTAGGTAAAGCCAACATTGATTTAGATTGGATCTACCGCGATCGCACCGATAGAATTAATGGCAGTGACTTAAATGGTACTTCCCAACAGTTAAGATCCCGTTTAACCTATCCCCTGGCTGATAACCTCACATTTTTAGCCCAAAATGAAACCACCCTTTCAGCCAACAAAGACGCAGTTTATCCTGATCGGACTATTTTTGGTGTTAACTGGCAAGCTATCCAGGGAGTTAACATTAGTCTGACTCAACAGTATTTTAACGCTGGTCAATATAGCGGTAATTCCATCACCAGCTTGAATGTCAACGGTGAACATAAATTAGGCTCAGATACTACTATCACCGGTCGTTATTCTATTATCGGTGGTGCTAATGAAATGACCAGTCAAGGGGCGGTAGGTATTAACAACCGCTGGGCAATTTTACCCGGTTTACGTTTAAATTTAGCCTACGAACACGTTTTTGGTAACTTCTTTGGCCGCAATGCCACAGGTCAACAATACGCCCAACCCTATGTTATTGGTCAAGCGGCTTCTTCTATGAGTTTTGATAGTGGAGATAGTTATAGTATTGGTTTGGATTATACAGATAATCCTAATTTTAAGGCTGGTGCGAGATACGAATTTCGTAACTCTTCTAGTGGTAGTAATACTGTAATTTCCGCAGCAGTAAATGGCAAACTTTCCCCCGCTTTAACCGCACTTGTTCGCTATCAACAAGCTAATTCAGCTAATCAAACTTTGGTAGGTTTAGGTGATACCGCTAACCTTAAAGTTGGTTTAGCCTATCGTGACCCCAGAAACGATAAATTTAACGCTCTCCTGCGTTATGAATATCGTCAAAATCCTACTACTATTCCTGATACTTTGTTATTAGGAAATAGTGCTAGTTCTCAAGATCATACTTTTGCCACAGAAGCTATTTATGCTCCTAATTGGCAATGGGAATTTTATGGTAAATATGCTTTACGAAATAGCACTTCCTATTTAGCTAAGGATTTAGTGGGAACAAGTACGGTGAACTTGGGACAATTACGGGTAACTTACCGTCTAGGTTATAACATGGATTTAGTAGGTGAAGGACGTGTGATTACTCAAGGCAACTACACAGAAACAGGCTTTGTCCTCGAAGCTGGTTATTATTTAACGCCTAATTTACGTCTTTCCGCTGGTTATGCTTTTGGTGAAATTGATGACCGTGACTTTTCTGGTGTTCGTTCCGCAGGTGGTCCCTATGTGGGTTTAACTGTCAAACTTAATGAACTATTTGATGGTTTTGGTTTACAGAAGGTTGCACCACCACAACAACAGGAATCTCTCTTAGAACCTGTAATTAGTAATTACAGGGAACAGTAAACAGTGAACAGTGAACAGTAAACAGTAAACAGTGATAACTGATAACTGATAACTGATAACTGATAACTGATAACTGATAACTGATAATTAACAATGTTTAAAAATCTCATTCATTAACAAAAATATGTACAAACTTCCGCGAAAAAACCGAAATCCCTCAAGTTTAAATTGGCAGAAAATAAACTCTTTACCAGTTAAAATATCCCTGTTAATTATTCCTATAATCTGCTCATTTTACTCTCAAGATGATGCTATTGCTGCCTCAATACCAGCTATCAAAGTGGTTGTTAATAGTTCTGAAGATGGGGCAATTACACCAGATGATAAATTAACTTTAAGAGAAGCAATATCTTTAGTTAATGGCAGTTTGCCAATTACCCAATTAAGTGATATTGAAAAAGCCCAAATTGCAAATATTACAACTGCATCTTCCCGGATAGAATTTAATTTACCTGCACAACAAACTACTATTTATTTACAAGAATTATTACCACCGATTACTCAACCTGGTGTAATTATTGATGGTACAACCCAACCGGGTTATGATCCTGATACTTCACCCACAGCAGAAATTAATATTCCTCGTCCTGTTGTAAATATTACCACTGCAACCAATAAAGAAGTATTTCGGGGTTTAACTATTCTTGCAGACAGAGTAACAATTCGGGGTTTAGGTCTTTATGGTTTCACATCCTATCACCGTGATACTGCCAGTACACCACCCGCAGATATTTTTATTGGCGATCGCTTTTATTTACCCCATACTACACCCGTTTCTCCCATTTTCGGCACATTACCCAATGATGATCAACCAGGTAAAACACCGGAAAATGTAGTCATTGAAAATAACTGGTTAGGAATTACACCAGATGAAACCCTACCTAACATCACTTCTGCTTTTGGTGTTTCTGTCTTTAATGCAGTTAATACTACCATTCGGCGTAACCGCATTTCCTTTCATGATGGTAGCGCCATTATTACCAGTAGACGCGCCGAAAAAACGCAGATATCAGAAAATTTGATTATTGGTAATGGAATGGCCGGAATACCCGACGCTATTCGTTTAGAAGGAATGATTAATCAATCACAAATTCGTGATAATTTAATTTGTGGTAATGATGGCAGTGGCATTTATGCTTTTAAACCAGAAGGAAATACTACTATAACTAATAATCAAATTAAATTTAATGGTCGCAGATTTAGAAGAGCAGCGGTGTATTTAATGGGGAATAATCACCAAATTCAGGATAATCAAATTAGTGATCAAGCAGGGGCAGGAGTAGTGGTTACATCTTACCCTGAAAGTTACAGAAACATGATCCAAAATAATCGGTTTTCTGCCTTAGAAGGATTAAGTATTGATTTGAATACCTATCATAATGTAGGTGTGAGAGACTTTCAAAATGGTGATGGTGTAAATCCTTGGAGAAATTCCCCTAACCGCAAATTAGATACAGGAAATGCAGCTATTAATAGTCCGCGATTTTTCAGCAATGAATTTTTCTTTGGTATTAGTGATACCGTAGGAATTGATGGACAAACAGAACCTAATTCCCAAGTAGAAATTTACAGGATTACAGGAGAAGAAGGCTATGGTTTTTTAACTGAACCACTGGGTACAACAACAGCAGATGAGAAAGGTAAATTTGCCATTAATTTAAACAACTTAAAACCAGGAGATAGAATTAGTGCGATCGCCACTCTTCCAGAATTTGGAACTTCTGAACCAGCCTATCCTGCCTTAATTCGCGCCATTAATTCTACTAAAGAATCAGAAAAAAATCAGCCCTCAAAATTACCAACTACTAACAACATTCCCCAATGTATCACCAAAACCATCGTATCAATTCCCCCAGAAACACCACCAGAACAACCAATAACCCTCAAAATTATCAGCAATATTCACTTTGCATTAGATCAATATAACATCAGTCCTGCCAGTGGCAAAATCTTAAATCAAATTGCCAAAGTTTTAACAGAAAATCCCTCAATTATAGTTGAACTTCATGGACACACAGACACAAGAGCCAGCGAAGAATATAACATTAAACTAGCAGAACGTAGAGCCAATGCCACCAGAAATTATCTCATTCGCCAAGGAATTGATCCAGCCAGAATGACCATTCGTTCCTATGGAGAAACCCAACTATTAACACAAGGTAGAAACAAACTAGATCATGCTCGTAACCGTCGAGTAGAGTTAATATATAAAGATTTTCGTGGTATTGAAGTTACTGTGCAAGAAACTGATTTACAGTTAGAGTAAAAGACTTAATTACTAATTAATTACTAAACAAAACTATGAATAAAAAAAATCATCATAAACAAGCACATAAAAAAAATCAAATTCCAGGAAAAATAGCATTTAAAACCGCCCTCTGTTTAGCCATTTTCACAGGGGGAATACAGTCAGCCCTAGCAGAAGGTAGCCGTAACTTATACCCTGCTGGTAGTCCAGCTAATGCCCGTAGAGCTAACTTAGAATGGCGGACTGACTTGGTTGGTAACTTAATTCGCCGCCGTACATTATTAAAAGTATATGCCCAACAAGACGAATACATATTATTAGGTTCTAGTGCCGTCGGTCAGGGTATTGCTGATATTTATGTGTACAACCCAGATTTAGTAACAGGTCAAATTGGTAGTGAAACATTTCCCGCTACCCCAAATTTTCAATGTAGTTCCCAACCAGGACGGGGTTTTATTGATAGCAGAACTAAAGAACTCGCCGGACCACAAAGTATTGATGGAACTGGTAATACCACCGGATATGTACCTTGTTACTATCGAGCGCCAAGAACAGGAGTTTATGATGTAGTTATTTTTGGTCCTGCCGGTTTCAATACCAGTGGTGATGGAACAGTTACAAGTGAAATAGACTTATCATCTGCGAATAATTTCGCACATTTTCAAGGAAGCAGTGTTGCAGCTTGGGATGTGACTGTCCGCAGTAGCATGAGTTCTATCTCAGACTCCACAGGTAGATTGTTTGCCTATTATTTAGCATTATTTACAGGTAGTAATAATCGGCCTATTTATTCAACGGTTTATCCTGTCACCAATGATGGTTACATATATAGAACAGAAATTCGTGGTTTAGACCCTAACGGTTTTATTGTTTACGGTAATGAAGTCGGTTTTTTTGACAGTGATGGCACAAGCACCCTGTATCATAATGTCGCGGGTATTAATGTTTCCTTGTCTAGCTTTCAAGGCAACACAAGACTTTCTCGCCCTCAATTTCCCACGTTCTTTAATCAGCCTAATAATATTGCACTAGGATCTATTAACCGTTACGACAGATTTGGTAATTTTTCTGGTGTAGGTATCACAAGTATACCTGTAGTTCCAACAGTTAGTAATTCCAGTTTTGCTGGCACACTATTTAGTAATACTTCTCAAGTAGGTAATGGTGGCACATTTACTTTTACGAGTAATGTTTCAGGTACTTATGAAATTGTGATTAAAGGTAGTGGTAGCACAAATTTTGACCCTACCAACCCCCTCAATAGGGTTTTACGAGCTTATATGGATACCCCTGGGACAAAAAATGTAAGTTGGGACGGTAGAGATAATGCTGGTAACTTTTTTCCTGTAGGTTCAAACTACCAATATAAAATTAGAGTCAGAGCCGGAGAATATCACTTTCCCGTATTAGATGCAGAAAATAACTTTTTTGGTGGTCCAACCATTACCCTACTTAACCCACCTACCAGTTATCCTCTGGACTTACCCGGTTTTGGAGTCAGAACAGGTTTTTATGATGACAGAGTGTATAGAACGATAGGCGGGGCAATTGTTCATACAGGAGCAACACAAACAGATATTGATAATAATGCTCCTCTGTGTGGTGTCAACCCACCAACTATTTCCTTTAGTAATCAAATTACAGGTTTTGATACCGCTACAAATCAGCGTGCTTTTGGTACAAATGATGGTAGTGGTAATACTAATAATGCTTGTACCGGTTCATTTGGAGACATTAAAGGATTAGATCAATGGACTTATTTTCCCAGTGTTTCGGCTGAAGGTGATCTGAATATACTTACATTTGCTCCCAATATAGTTTTAGTTAAAAGAATTACCGCTATCAACAATAACAACTTTACTGATGTAATTGACGGTAGAAGTGATGTAGCTCCTACTGCTCCTAATTATGTAGATCCATCGAAAGCGGCTGATGACAATGATCCAAAATGGCCAAATGGTTATTTACAAGGACGAATTAACGCGGGTGTTGTCAGATCCGGTGATCAAATAGAATACACGATTTATTTCTTATCTAATGGTGCAGTGAACGCCAATAATTTGAAATTATGTGATTTAGTCCCAGACAACACCACTTTTCTGGAAACTGCTTTTAATGGTTTAACGCCTAATGATGGTGTTAGTGGTGCTGATCAGGGAATTACTTTAGCCATTGGTAGTTCCACACCTACGGTATATTTTAGTAATTTACAGGATAGTGATCGTGGTACTTACTACTCACCTAATGATCCGAATACACCCAATTTCTGTCCTAGTTCTAACACCAATGGGGCTGTAGTAATTCAATTAAATTCCGTACCTTTTGCTACTGGTAGTGGTACACCCACAAATTCCTATGGTTTTATTCGCTTTAAAGCCACAGTGAGGTAGGGAACAGGGAATAGGGAATAGGGAATAGGGAATAGGGAATAGGGAATAGGGAATAGGGAATAGATGAACTCTTTACTGTCACCTGTCACCTGTCACCTGTCACC
>RDXV01000138.1 GCA_004292695.1 Nostocales cyanobacterium
GGGGGAAAAATAGCTGGTTTGGTTTCGCTAAAACAATTTTTTATGATGATTTTTCCAACAATGAACGCAAATTAAAAAGATTAACTCCCATTAGCACATCAGAATATCCTACACCTGCAAGTAGACCAGCTTTTTCATTATTAGATAATCAAAAAATTGCTGATACATTTAATTTAAACATACCGGAATGGGATCAAATTTTAGAATTAGTTCTTAGTAGGTGACAGGTGACAGGTGACAGGTGACAGTATCAAAAGTAAGATCCCCGACTTCTCCAAAAAGTCCGGGATCTAAACTCTGCTTCCTCTGCGGTTCGTCAAATCAAAATCAAACGGAGATGAACATAGATGAACACAGATGTTTGTTACTCATCCTCATCCTCATCCTCATCTGGTTTTAAATCAATATCTTCCAAAGATTGATGGGGAATAGCGGCAATAATCGCGTCTATGACCTTAGAAACCTGCAAAATCTCAATGTTTAAATCAGGAAACTTTTGACCTTTAGGTATTATCGCTCGTTTAAACCCTAATTTTGCTGCTTCTTTTAATCTTAGTTCCATTTGGGAAACGGTTCTTACCTGTCCACCTAAACCCACTTCTCCTATTAACACTGTTTCGGGATCTACTATCCTATCTCGAAAACTGGCAACAATGGCGATCGCAATTCCCAAATCTACCGCAGGTTCTTCTACATTTAAACCCCCCGCAGATGCAACATAGGAATCTAATTTAGACATGGGTATCCCCACCCGCTTTTCTAATACTGCCAAAATTTGTACTAAGCGGTTATAATCTATCCCCGTTCCAGCACGTCTGGGTGAAGGATAACTGGTAGGACTAACTAATGCTTGTAATTCTACAACTATTGGTCTTGTTCCTTCACAAGCCACTACAATAGCTGTACCCGGTGCGGGGTCGTCGCGGTTTCCTAGAAACAATTCTGAAGGATTAGGTACTTCCCTTAATCCATTTGAAACCATTTCAAATATACCAATTTCGTGGGTAGCTCCGAAACGATTTTTAACAGTTCTTAATAATCTATGGGAAGCAAAGCGATCGCCTTCAAAATACAAAACCGTATCTACCAAATGTTCTAAAACCCTGGGTCCTGCAATAGTACCTTCCTTAGTCACGTGACCAACAATTAACATTGTAATATCTTCATGTTTAGCCACCTTCATTAAAGCGGCCGTACATTCCCGTACCTGTGCTACAGAACCTGGTGCAGATGTCAAAGCTGGGAAAAACACAGTTTGTATACTATCAATCACTGCCAGATTAGGTTTTAGAGAGTCAATTTCCCGGAGGATTTCCTCTAAATCTGTTTCTGGTAAAACATACAAATCAGAACCAATTGTAGTATGTTCTATAGTTTTATCCGTGTTTTCTCCCTGTTTTAGAGTATCATTATTTTCATCTTTACTAGCCTCATTCTCCTCAGAAACCACATTCAGGGGTTTAGACATTCCCAAGCGAGCAGCACGTAATTTTACCTGTTGTCCAGATTCCTCACCAGTAACGTAGAGAATACGGTATCTTTGGGATAATTCGTTAGAAACTTGAAGTAAAAGAGTAGATTTACCGATACCGGGATCACCACCGATCAGTACCATTGAACCGGGAACAACGCCACCACCGAGTACCCGATCTAACTCACCATACCCAGATTCCCACCGAGCAATTTGGCGATCGCTAATTTGGTCAAAAGTTAAAGAAGCCCTGGGTTTAGCTGGTTTATTGCTAGTTTTAATTCCCCCTGGTGCAGCGTGCCAATTACCCACACCCCCACGACTAGGTATATCCACCCCAAAAGGCGTAGCATTTTCTTCTACCAAAGAATCGTAAGTATCGCAATTAGGACACTTACCAAACCACTGAGAAAATTCTGCACCGCACTTACTACAGATAAAAATGGTTTTGGGCTTTGCCATTGGTAATGATTATTTAAAATTCTTAATTTTTGTTTAAGCTTTAGAAAAAACTCAAGTTAAATAATAGTAGTAGTAACAGCTTTTTCTGATTAACTGATGCGATCATATCTTAATATGATGGTAAGAAAATTAATAATGTGAAATTTTACTTAGGGAGTGTAGGGCAACTTGGAAAGTAATAAAGAAAAAATCCTGGTAGTAGACGATGAAGCAAGCATTAGGCGGATTTTGGAAACACGCCTTTCCATGATTGGTTACGATGTAGTCACAGCAGGAGACGGTGAAGAAGCCTTAGAAACCTTTCATAAATCCGAACCAGACCTGGTAGTTTTGGATGTAATGATGCCAAAACTAGATGGTTACGGAGTTTGTCAGGAATTACGCAAAGAATCCGATGTTCCCATCATCATGTTAACAGCCTTGGGTGATGTAGCTGATAGGATCACTGGTTTAGAATTGGGCGCGGATGACTATGTAGTTAAACCCTTTTCTCCCAAAGAATTAGAAGCGCGAATTCGCTCCGTTTTACGCAGAGTAGATAAAACCGGTGCTAGTGGTATTCCCAGTTCTGGAGTAATTCATGTAGGTAACATCAGAATTGATACCAATAAACGCCAAGTTTACAAAGGTGATGAACGCATCCGCTTAACCGGCATGGAATTTAGCTTATTGGAACTATTAGTAAGTCGTTCAGGAGAAGCTTTTTCTCGTTCGGAAATTTTACAAGAAGTTTGGGGTTACACACCAGAACGCCACGTAGATACCCGTGTGGTAGATGTACATATCTCACGCTTACGGGCAAAATTAGAAGATGATCCCAGCAACCCAGAACTTATACTTACTGCTAGAGGTACGGGTTATCTATTTCAACGTATCCTGGAAGCAGGGGAAGAGTAATTAGGTGACAGGTGACAGGTGACAGGTGACAGTAAGAAGGCAAAAGGCAAGAGGCAAGAGGCAAAAGTTTATTCTTACCAACTACCCATTACCAATTACCCATTACCAATTACCCATTACCAATTACCCCTTACCAATTACCCATTACCAATTACTAATGACCAAATCTGATCCGAATCGAGTTTTACGGCGTTTACCCCTAGTAGTTGGGGGTTTAGGTGCTGTGCTGTTGTTTGTAAATCGGTTGTTAACACCAGAACTGACAGACTCCCAAGCGCGGGGTGATGTGCTGGGAGTGATTTTAAGTGCAGTGTTAATTTTGACTGGTTTAATTTGGCAACAAGTCCAACCCAAAACCCCTGATACTGTAGAACTGATAGGAGAAGAGGGTTTTGTGTTAGAGTCTGATTTACCAGAAACCGTGAAAACCGAATTAGCTTGGGCATCAAGGTTACTGTTAACTAATACCGTAACGCGATCGCTCGTAGTTTATTACCAAGGTAAAGTTCTGTTACGTCGCGGTATTCTGGGAGCTAAATCAGAAGTTACCCCAGGAGCGATATTAAAAAGAGTTTTAGAAACCCAAAAACCAGTTTATTTAGTAGCTTTAAAAGTCTATCCCGGCAGAATTGAATTTGATTATTTACCAGAAAATACCCAAGGTGTAATTTGTCAACCTATTGGTAAAGACGGTGTGTTAATTTTAGGAGCAAATGCACCCCGTAGTTATACAAAACAGGATGAAAATTGGATTGCGGGAATTGCTGATAAATTAGCTGTCACTCTTGATAATGGGTAATAATGGGTAATTGGCAATTGGTGATTATGCTAAAATTTAAAACTAAACTACACCAGCTTGAAAAATCTGATTTGCGGTGAGATTAAGTTCAGGAAAAGTTTGAGAAATAATGCTCTCATTATCTCGAAACTTACTGATTTGATATTCTCCATCAACTAAATTACAAACCAAAATTGTCGGTTGTTTAGGATTACCAATAAAATTACGTCCACCCAAAGCCGCATAATCTATAATCCAGTATTCAGATATCCCCATTTCCTCATAATCAGCATATTTTAAATGGTAATCATCACGCCAATTAGTTGATATAATTTCAATTACCAAAGGTATAGAAGCACCTTGACTAATAATAGATTCTTTTTTCCAGAATTTTTCATTAACTAAATTTTCACGGTTTAAAACCAGCAAATCTGGGAAATAACCAGAATCTTTACCATCTGGTCTAACTATCACTTGATTAGGGATAACATAGGGTAATCCTAGACGTTTGATTTCAAAGGAAATTTCTACTGTCAAAAATCCTTTACCTTCTTCGTGATCTCCCGTTGGTTGTGCCATTTCAATAATATTTCCATTATGTAATTCATAACGTAACCCGGAATTTTCCGGTAGCCAAGCAACAAATTCCTCAAAGGTGATAACTTTAGATAAGGTTTGGATCATGGCTGTGGAGTATTGCTAAAGATAAGAATATTATAAACTTTATGGTAATTGGTAATTGGTAATTGGTTATTTACCTGCCCTTCTTCCTCTACTTTCTCCTGAACGTCTGACTCCTGACTCCTGACTCCTTAAAAAACTATGCAATTAATATATTGGTTATTAATAGCTGTAATGCTTGTGGGTGTAGTTGGTTCTGTAGTTCCCGCAATTCCTGGTAGTAGCTTAATTTTAGGAGCTATTGTCATTTGGGGAATTGTTAACGGTTCTGTAGCTGCGATTAAAATACCCCTCATTGTCACAGTTATTGTTTTACTGCTAAGTATGGCAGTAGATTTTTTAGCTGGTTACATAGGCGCGAAAAAAGCCGGTGCGAGTAAATGGGGACAAATTGGGGCATTTGTGGGTTTATTTCTGGGATTTTTCGGATTATTGCCAGCTTTACCCTTTGGTGGTCCATTATTGGGAATGTTAATTGGTCCGCTTTTAGGTGCAATTATTGGTGAGTTGTTGTATCAAAAAGATTTAGGAAAAGCAGTAAAAGCCGGAATTGGTATCACTGTGGGAACTGTAGTAGGTAATTTACTTCAGGGTATTCTCGCTGTGGGTGCGGTGGTAGTGTTTATTTGGACTACATGGCCACAGGTTTTTGGTGGATAGTATTTTTACTTATAAGTAGGACTTGCTGATAGCGTAGCGTGGCGTTAGCCATATAAATGTAAAACCTAGATAAATCAAAGGGTAGAGAGTGATAAAGAGGAAAAAAAATGCCAGAATTTTGAAGGATATACCTGAAAAACCGTGCATTTTGGGACTAAGAAATCCAAAAATTGGGGGATGACAGATAGCTGAAACTGTTAAGAGTTCCCTGTCTTAACGAAAAGACTTTCTCCGCAACCCCTAAGTAGGGTAGAGGTTTTTATCTTCTGCTTCTTCATCATAACTTTATATAACCACATATTTGTGATCTCAGTAGAATAAATCAGAGTAAAAAATCTCGAAACACCTACCGTATAATCTTTTTAGGAGATGTAGAACATACTGTATGAGTAAAAATACGTTAGATATTTTAAATACCTGAAATTCAATCTATTGTTGGAAAATAGGAACTTAGCATATCACTGGGTGTTACCAAGAAAACTAACACCAAAATGAAGATTATATGAAGATACTTGTATAGAGATTGCCAATTACAGGTTAGCTATGTAATTATCCTAGTGTAGATAACACATAAAAAAGTCAGATAAATTGCTACATAATTCTGACAGTTTTAACAAAGAAACCACAACTCAGTCTCTTAACTAAAAAAATCAGTTAAAGACTCTCACTCAGGTAAAATCACTTATTTTTTGAATCGCTACATAAGTTTATGGGGTTGTTACTCTACTGGTTCACGTAGTTATTTGCTCGGAAATCTTTAATTTGGAGCTAACAAGATGTTTAACTTAAAATCTAAAGTATTAAGCGCTGCTGTTTCTTTACCTGTTGTTGCTGCTGGTTTATTAAGTGCTGCTGGTTCTGCTGAAGCATTGAACGGTAGATTCTCATTCGATGGAGATAGAACTACAGCTACTATAAGCAACGCAGGTTTTAACTTTACTGATCCAAACAGAATCGAATTAGGACTGACAACCGGTGATTTTGTTGGTGATTTAGGTGGATCTATTTCCGACACCTTATTTGCTTCATTACCTCCAATATTTATCAATATTGATGGTGATGGTAAGGAACTCACTGTAAGCAGCTTTGCAAATCCTGTTTTTACTACCATATCAGGTGGAGTAGATATCAGCTTTAATTTCGTGGGTGTTTTTGAAGACGGAAGCAATGCGATAGGAAACATTGATTTCACTACTTTCGATTTCACAAACGTAGGAGCAGCACAAATCGCTTATAATGGTGGCAGCAGCATCAACTCAGTGTTTAAAGGTGTGGTAGTTGCTTCTGTTCCCGAACCAACCACAATGTTAGGTTTAGGTTTAGTAGCTGCTGGTATGACTGTAGCTCGTCGTCGTAAACTTGTAAAAGCATAATTTCAGCGATCGCTTTTAACATCAAAATCTTAAATACTGACCTGGTGGAAATGCGAGTTTATCAACCAGGTCAATTTTTATATATGTAGATTTACAGGCAGATCCGCGACTTCTATGATTCAGAATAAATACAGAAGTCGGGGATATAAAAATTTTCTAATCTCTATTCCAAAGCTCTTTTCGCTTCCTTCGCTACTGCTTCCACTTCATCATTAACTAAAGTTTCTAAAATAGCTTTAGCTTCCGCACTACCTAAATTACCCATTGCTTGAGCTACTCGGTAACGAATTTGCCAATCTGAATTAGTTGCATAGGGTGTTAACAGGGTGACAGCTTCCAAATTACCCAATTCTCCCAAAGAACTAATCGCCGCAGTTTGTACCAAAGCATTCTCAGCACTTAGAGCTTCCTTGAGTAAATCAAATCCCCGTGGATCTCCCAACGCTCCCAAGGTGGCAATAATACTGAATTGTACTAACCATTCCGGGCTTCTACGGTATAATTGCTCTAAATCTTCAAAAGCTGCGTGTAATTTCAGCGCCCCTAAACAATCTGCTGCTGCTGCTTGTACATCCGCTTCAGGATCGTTGAGTAATTCTCTTAATATTTGCAAGGATAAATCTAAATCCTGATCTCCCAGGGTGTCCATTTGACTAACCGCAGAATAACGGACACGGGAATTTTTGTCACCGATAGCAACTTGTACTAATTCTAAAGCGGTTTTCGGTTCTAGTTCTCGAATTTGGTTGACTGCACGGAGGCGATCGCCCAAATTCTCAGAACTCAATAACTCTTTTACAGATTCAGCAGATATACTCATTTAATGATCCTAAATTAATTTATTATCAGTTTGACTCATTTGACTCGTTCCCATACTCTGTATAGGAATGAATTAGAGAAGGTTCTGCATTCTATTAAATCAGAGGTAGAACCTCTTAAATACCATTCCCAGTCAGAGACTAGGAACGAGAGAAACGAGAGAATACCATTCCCAGTCAGAGACTAGGAACGAGAGAAAACGAGAGTAAGAGCATCTTACCCAGTCCCCAGTCCCCAGTCCCCAGTCCCCAGTCCCCATTTCCCTACTCAGCGGCCATAGCACGGATAATATCACCACGAGTAAGAATACCAATCACTTTACCCGCACTATCTAAAACAGGGAGACGGTGAACTTTATGATCTTGAATCATTTTTGCAGCTTCTTTGACATATTTTTCTGGTGTAATAGTCAAAGGGTTTTTACTCATCACTTCCCCTACAGTTTGTCCCAAAGCTTTATGTAAATCCCGGTCATAGGTAGCAGGATTTTGTAAATAAATTACACTGTCCAAAAACATAATATAAGCAGGAGGAGTTACACCAGTTTCTTGCCACATTAAGTCTGTTTCTGAAATAATCCCCACCAATTTACCAGCATCATTAATTACAGGCAATCCACTAATTCGCTTCTCCGCCAAAATCTGAATTGCTTCTTTTAAAGGAGTTTCAGGACTAACTACGATAGGATCGCTACTCATGACATCAGCAACTGTTTTAAGCATTTTTTTACTTACACCTTTTATAAAAGTCTTTTTTATTATTGTATGAAATTACTCTGAATAAATAAACAATTTTAATAGATTGTTACTTGGTACTATTGATAATCAATAAAAATACTTGAATAGGTTATTAATAAATAACAACAAAAATTTAATTATCCTCAACTCCATATAATTAAACTATAAAATATAAAAAACTAATTTCAGAGCTTATTTTTGCAGTTTTAAAAAACTTATCGTCAACCATAATTTATAGTTGCATAAAATACATTGTACATTACCGTTGATATCCCCTTGTCCATAAAACCAAGATATGATATCATCCCTGCAATCATTGACAGTAGCGGCCTAAACAAAAGAGAAATTAACATCAATCACAACTAAAAATCTAAACTTATCAACTTTAAGTTAATATTAATACTCTGAGATTCTGCATCTTACTACTATGCTAAATCCCAATCTGGATCAAATCCAGTTGACGAAAGACGACTATGAACGCTACTCCCGCCACTTAATTTTGCCAGAAGTGGGACTAGAGGGACAAAAACGCCTCAAAGCTGCCAGTGTATTGTGTATCGGTACAGGTGGACTCGGTTCACCCTTACTGTTATATCTAGCAGCAGCAGGTATCGGCCGTATTGGTATCGTTGACTTTGACGTTGTGGACACCTCCAACTTACAGCGTCAAGTAATTCACGGTACATCCTGGGTAGGTAAACCCAAAATCGAATCAGCAAAAAACCGCATTCACGAAATTAACCCCCATTGTCAGGTTGATTTATACGAAACTCGTCTGAGCGCGGAAAACGCCTTAGATATAATACGTCCCTATGATGTTGTGGTGGATGGAACAGACAACTTCCCTACCAGATATCTAGTTAACGATGCTTGCGTACTATTAGACAAACCCAACGTTTACGGTTCAATCTTCCGATTTGAAGGACAAGCAACCGTATTCAACTACGAAGGTGGACCTAATTACCGTGATTTATACCCCGAACCACCACCACCAGGAATGGTCCCTTCCTGTGCAGAGGGCGGTGTACTGGGGATTTTACCGGGAATTATCGGAGTTATCCAAGCGACGGAAACAGTCAAAATTATCATTGGTCAAGGAACAACCCTGAGCGGACGTTTAATGCTCTACAATGCTTTAGACATGAAATTCCGGGAATTAAAACTCCGTCCTAACCCCATTCGTCCAGTCATCGAAAAACTCATAGACTACGAAGAATTCTGTGGAATTCCCCAAGCTAAAGCAGCAGAAGCTAAACAGCAGAATGAAATCCCAGAAATGACCGTTACGGAATTAAAAGCATTAATTGATAGCGGTGCTAAGGATTTTGTATTGTTGGATGTCCGCAACCCCCACGAATATGAAATTGCCAAAATTCCTGGTTCTGTGTTAGTACCTTTACCAGATATTGAAGATGGTGATGGGGTGAGCAAGGTAAAAGAACTACTCAACGGACACCGTTTAATTGCCCATTGTAAAATGGGTGGACGTTCTGCAAAAGCTCTAGCTATTCTCAAAGAAGCAGGTATTAACGGCACTAACGTCAAAGGTGGAATTAATGCGTGGAGTCAAGAAGTAGATTCTTCTGTACCACAGTATTAATTTAGGGAATAGGGAATAGGGAATAGGGAATAGGGAACAGGGAACAGGGAACAGGGAACAGGGAACAGTTAAAAGCTATAATAAACATCTTGATCTTGAACTCCTGACTCCTCGATCTCCTGACTCCTAGAACTCCTGACTCCTCCCCTAAAACTTTTTTCCTGCATCTTACCAATTGCACATTTTCCAGTTAAAATAGTATATCCGTTCTAATAAAACTCCCAAAGCAAAATTTCATAAATCCTATATTTAGAGACTCTAATGGCAACCAACACAGCAGACACCGGCAAGCAAAAAGCTCTGAACATGGTACTCAACCAGATTGAGCGCAGTTTTGGTAAAGGGGCAATAATGCGTTTGGGTGATGCCACCCGGATGCGTGTAGAGACAATTTCCACAGGGGCGCTAACATTGGATTTAGCCTTGGGTGGTGGTTTACCCAAAGGAAGAGTCATAGAAATATATGGACCGGAGAGTTCTGGTAAAACCACAGTTGCACTTCACGCGATCGCCGAAATCCAAAAAAATGGCGGTATAGCTGCCTTCGTTGATGCAGAACACGCCCTAGATCCCACCTATGCGGCCGCTTTAGGAGTAGACATTGAAAACTTACTGGTATCACAACCAGACACTGGTGAAGCAGGGTTAGAAATAGTTGATCAATTAGTACGTTCTGCTGCCGTTGATATCGTCGTTATAGACTCCGTAGCCGCCCTAGTACCCCGTGCAGAAATTGAAGGTGATATGGGTGATGCACACGTTGGTTTACAAGCCCGACTCATGAGCCAAGCATTACGTAAAATTACAGGTAATATTGGTAAATCTGGTTGCACAGTTATATTTATTAACCAGCTACGGCAAAAAATCGGTGTCACCTACGGTAGTCCAGAAACCACAACCGGCGGTAACGCCTTGAAATTTTACGCTTCCGTGCGGTTAGACATTCGCAGAATTCAAACCTTGAAAAAAGGCTCTGATGAATTTGGTAACAGAGTCAAAGTTAAAGTTGCCAAAAATAAAGTAGCACCACCTTTTAGAATTGCCGAATTTGACATTATCTTTGGTAAAGGAGTTTCTACACTAGGTTGTTTAGTTGACTTAGCAGAAGAAACAGGAATTTTACTCAGAAAAGGTGCATGGTACAGCTACAACGGAGACAACATTTCCCAAGGTAGAGATAACGCCATTAAATACTTAGAAGAAAACACAGAATTTGCCAATAAAATTAAGGACTTAGTAAAAGAAAAACTAGATACAGGTGCAGTAGTTTCTGCTAATTCTGTCAAAAAAACCAGCGAAGATGATGAAGAAGAGGAAGAGGAAGAATTAGAAGAAGATTAATTATTGGGAATTTAGAATGAAGAATTTAGAATGAAGAATGGGGAATTTAGAATGGGGAATTAATTGGTAGAAATATTTTCTTCCTATGCTTCCCTATTCCCTATTCCCTTCTTTAACTGATTAAAATTCCACTGTTTCAAATTGAAAAGTAGCTATTAACCGATCTTCAACATAAACTTCAATTTTATGTTTACCAATGGGATCACCTGGTGCTATTTGCCAGTAATTTTCAATCACACCATTTTTAGTAGTTTGGGTACGTCTTGTAACTGCCGTTTTCCCATCACCTGAGAGAGAAAAATTATCTTTAGCATCTGATGTACTCCAAGTTTCTGGCACTTTTGGTAAAGTTAAAACTTCACGCCATTTAACAGTACCTTTGTAGTTATTTAATTCAATTCTCCAACCATAAGCATCACCTTTTTTTAAAGGTACTTTCACAGTAGGAAAGAAATTAGCCTTACCTTGGGAGTCAACTATTCTCACACCAAATTCAGCTTTACTAACCGTGATATTTTTACTTTTACGAGGTTGAGAAATAGTAGGTTTACTGGTAGCAAAAACAGAATTATTTTGATTTACATTGATACTAAATAAACCAAGTAATAAACCCAGAAAAGTAACAAGAAATTTGACAGACGACATTTTCATAATCATTAATTTCATAATCATTAAAATCCTGATTTATTTGTCAGTTGTCATAGTTTATTAATTTTAGACTGGGTGAGAAAATAAAAAAGATGAAGAAAATACGAAAACTTCAATTAATCATCTACTTATAAAATCAGCAAACCCTATATAAATAAAAATTTGTTAAATAAGTAAAGTATCAAAAATCTCTGATCTAATTTTGAGGGGATCAGTTGAATAAACACTCTTTAATTCTCCCTGATTTGTGGGAGAAAAAGAGCAGAAAAAAGATGTGTAGGAGCAGATATGTAAAGTGGCTAGGTATGCAAACAAAATTGATAAATGCACAGGAAACTTAGCTGGTTTTAACTTCAACATTGCCATTGCGAATAGCCCATGCTAATTCGAGCATTTGAGTCCAGCGTTTTTGTAGTTGTTTAGGAGTACATTGTACAGCCTTAGCGATCGCCTGATCATTTTCCTTTGCCGTTTTCAAATTAAAGATTTTCTGTTGTTGTTCAGTTAATTGATTCCAGAACACATCCCATTGTTGAGAAGATAAACCTAATTTATGTTCCAAACCAGCGCCCAACCATTGGTGTACCAATTGCCAATGATGTTGTTTAGCAAACTTCTCAACATGATATTTAAACCGTTGTTGTAAATAATCACGTTGACGACTGGTTAAACCTAAAATTTGGTCAATTTCCGGCGCGGAAAGATCCTGAAGTTTCAAAGACAAATAATTCATACAGTCAGCTTGGCCTTGAGACTCCAGATACTTCATCAACTCCGTAATTACCCGATCCCGTTCCGACTCCTCCAAGGGATCAAAAGTTGATTTAGCGATCATTTGGGAGCGAATTTGCTGTACAGCTAAATTACGTTGATAAGACTCAGCTTCTTCAGTTTTAGCAGAATCAACCGCCATTTCAATATCAACAGTAGTTTCCTGGGGTTGACGACGAGCAAAACCTTGAGCGCGTAAAACAATCAACTGTTGATTAGCACCACCGGGTAAATTAATCCGACGTTTAGCATACTGCTCTGTAAAAGCCATATACTCAGCCAGTTGTAACTGAGTGCGGGGGGTGTAATCTTCCGGTAGTTCATTTTCCCGACGGAAAGCCTTAATAG
This sequence comes from Nostocales cyanobacterium, assembly GCA_004292695.1. Lineage (GTDB taxonomy): Bacteria > Cyanobacteriota > Cyanobacteriia > Cyanobacteriales > Nostocaceae > Okeanomitos. The sequence continues at coordinate 12,587 of RDXV01000138.1, forward strand.
CCTCGATATAAAAAGCCTGGAGAAAATCTTCAATCAGATTATAACGAGCTTCAAAACCCAAATCAGAACCGGCAACAGTCACATGACGATAAACAATAGCACCCAAACTACTGTGTAACTCTACCCTTCCTTGTCTCGAACCCAATTGATAATAACGCAAGCACTTTTGTAACCGATGTTTTGCTAACGTAATCTGCCAAGACCTAACTTCTCCAGAAGTTTGAATACGGGAACTTTTATCACAGATTCTTTCGACTTCTTTAGTAATGCGTTTGGCGACAGCTTCCACACACCGACTTGAAGCCTTCATCTGAGCTTGCATTTCCTGACAAAGCAGTTGCATCAATGTATCAGAACTATAGTCTGAACAACTTTCATTATTAACAGCACTATCAAAAGCATCTGTAGAATTTGGCAGATTGATGAGATTAGCTTTCATGACTTTTCCTGGAATTGGTATTGCACCTTAACTAAAATAAACAGTTTTTAACGCCATTAACTACGGAAAAATCTTGCTGACATAGATTCACCAAGACTCGCCGCAGATACGGTTGGCATATAAAACTGTTAAAAATTTCAGCAGTTAAGGGCTTGTCAATTGTGTCACTGTTTTGATCAATAGTTAGATCAAAATTGAGATAACGGTATTGAGAAGGCACTAACAGTAGTCCAAATCCTAAAAACAGCAAGATTTGCTGCCATCTCTTTTTCCGTGATCCCAGCATTTTTTTGTATGACAATTTCAAAATTGAAGTGTATTTATCAAAATGAACAAGACAGAAGGTAATGCAGAAACAACTAAATTAAGTAGTACCAAGTGAAAAACAAAGGTTTTCCGCAAAGTCTAGAAGTTACAAACCCTGTAAACTATTGCTTTTTCCCTTTTGTCTAATAATCACGAAGATAAACTACTCATTATACCCATGCGGATGCTGCTTCCCAACCTAAACCTTTCCGTGTAATGATTGGTTCTTCATCTGTTAAATCTAAAATGGTAGACACTTGAGGAGTTGGTTCTTCACCAGTATCTATAATAATGTCTACCAAATGATCCAACCGATCAAATAGTTCTACCCTTGACAAAACGGATTGTGTATCCATTTCCTGCATTTCATCGTCTATGTCATGGGTTGGCAAATGTGCTGAAGTCGAAATGATCGGATTACCCAAAGCTTCCAGTAATGCCAAACATACCGCATGATCTGGCACTCTGATTCCTGTGGTTTTGCGCTTGGGGTTTTGTACCAGTCGCGGTACTAACTTAGTGGCGGGTAGCAAAAAAGTGTAGGGTCCTGGTATTAAACTTTTCATAATCCGATAAGCTGTATCACTTACGAAGGCATAAGTAGACACATTGGAAAGAGAAGGACACAAAAAAGTCAGTGGTTTATCATTAGCTAACTGCTTAATTTTCCGTACTCTTTCAACTGCCGACTTTGCATTGATGTCGCAACCGATAGCATAGACTGTATCAGTAGGGTAGAGCATGATAGCGCCACTAGAAAGCGCCAACTTTATATCCTCTATACGGCGGTTTTGAGGATTATCAGGATGAATTTCAAAAATTTTCGCCATGATCTAACTCAGGATAGGTGACAGGTGACAGTTGACAGTTGACAGTTGACAGTTGACAGTTGACAGTTGACAGTTGACAGTTGACAGGTGACAGGTGACAGTTGACAGTTGACAGTT
>RDXV01000314.1 GCA_004292695.1 Nostocales cyanobacterium
AACTGTCAACTGTCAACTGTCAACTGTCACCTGTCACCTGTCACCTGTCAACTGTCACCTGTCAACTGTCAACTGTCAACTGTCAACTGTCAACTGTCAACTGTCACCTGTCAACATTTCAGCAAGTCCTAAGTAGGTGGTTTTTGTCAAGGGTGAGGAGTCAGTTTTTTACCTGAATACCATTTAAGAATGGTGTGATTCTATAAACATCACATAGAATACCCAGATCAGTCATGATTGTTATATACTTCCGTGTTCCGATTATAAATCCGTCACTTAATTTGGGAACATCTGAAAAGTGATCAGGTCTAATAGTAAGGGATGATTTAAAACCAGTTCGATCTATGAGTCAATCGCTTACTGTATCCTGGTCAACTGTTGATGCCAATTATTCACAAGCATCGGTGCAAGTTGACAAACTCTCAAATCACGATCTTATTTTGCGCTGTCAAGCTGGACTGCGCCCAGAAAAAGCTGCCTTTGCCGAACTCCTACGGCGTTATCAGACTCAGGTCGAGAGGGTTTTATACCATCTAGCTCCTGACTGGTCTGATCGAGCAGACTTAGCTCAAGAAGTGTGGATTCGTGTTTATCGGAATATCAACCGATTACAAGATCCTGCTAAATTCCGGGGTTGGTTAAGCCGAATTGCTACCAACTTATTTTACGACGAATTACGTAAACGTAAGCGGGTAGCAGCCCCCCTATCACTAGATGCTCCCCGTTCGGTAGACGACGGCGAAATGGATTGGGAAATTGCTGGTGATACACCAGGTCCAGAAGAAGAACTCAGCACTAGAGAATTTTACGAACAACTGCGAGAGGCGATCGCCGACTTACCAGAGGTATTCCGTACTACAATAGTCCTCAGAGAAATTGAAGGATTACCCTATGAAGAAATTGCCGAAATTACAGGTGTTTCTCTAGGAACTGTAAAATCAAGAATAGCCAGGGCAAGAACCAGATTGCAGTCTCAGTTACAAAATTATCTAGATGCTTAATTTCCAGGGATGATATTTCTCATTCAATGGTAGATTTGAAAAATAGTGATAATTGTAGTGAATACTAGATTTACTTGCTATTTACCAGTAAAATTGCTGAAAATCTCAAATTTATCCGCTGTGTTTACCCGTGTATGAATTGGTAAAAACGTTAAAATGAATACTGATTCTCAGTTTAATCGCCTTTCTCACTTGCAATTACTTAGTCACGTATCTAACCAAATAGATGATGACAGTAATTTGATGCAAGCTACAAACCAATGAATTAACGGGTACAAAGGATATGGAGAAGCATAGTTTTTCAAAACACAATGAAGTTGACCGCTTTGAGTTATTGAGTGCTTATCTCGATGGCGAAGTTACAGCTGCAGAGCGGAGACAGGTGGAAGAATGGCTATATACAGATGAATCAGTTAGGTGTTTATATGCACGACTGCTAAAACTAAGGCAATGCGTTAAAGCTATGCCATTACCAGAGTGTGAACAGTCACCAGAAGCCACCTTCCAAAAAGTTTGGCAACGGTTACAACGTCGTACACGTTTAGGATGGATGATAGGCGGTGCGGCAATAGCTGCTTGTGTGGTGGGTACAGTATCTAGTTTGATTCCTGGTAGTCCATCTAGATTACAACTAGCACAACAAACCATTCAACCTACAGCAGTTAACGTTGAATCTGCTCCTGTTTCACCTTTAATGGTGGCTTTAAATAACCCAGTGATCGAAATTCCCAAAACGGCCGTAGCTGTTCCAGAACAGACAGTTAAGCAGTCTCAAAGTTTAGAACAAGATACCAGATTGGATATTAATTAGGTGACAGATTGAAAAATTGGTTATGCTAGTTACCTTCATCTGTCACCAGTCCAACAACCGTTAAATTGAGGAATTCCACTGAGTTGAGTTACTCTTTCTGGTGTCATTAAGTACACCCAAGCCCAAGCTAAAAATACTCCGCTTGGCTCGAATACTTCTATATATTGACGATAGTAAAGATTTTCGGAAATTGACCTGGTGGGGTGATAATCTTCTAAATCGTCTAGTATTGGTAAAACCTGAGAGTCAGGAAAAGATAGTAAGTAACCCTGGATCTGATCATCTCCTGGTGTCATGGCCGGATAATCCTCTGGGAGATGATATAATTTACCATTGGCGATCGCCTGTTTTGCTGATATTACATAATTTTCACATAGGTAATAATTAGATTCACCGGGTTTTAAAGTTCCGTATACAAAAACATTCATATTTTTTAGTAATTTGTAGTAATTTCTCTAATGGAAGTCCAATAAACAGTAAACTACTAATCAGCAAGAAATATAGCGGAAAGTTTCTGTTGATCAGGCTATGGCAGAGTTTAAGTTTCGTACTACTAAAAATTTTGATGCCATTGCCAGTCATCTAAGAGGATGTTTGAAAAGTCTGTCATGGTGTATCAAATATTTTTAGATCCCCCTATATCCCCCTTAAAAAGGGGGACTTTAACTCTAGTTCCCCCCTT
>RDXV01000315.1 GCA_004292695.1 Nostocales cyanobacterium
GTTACCTCAAAGTATAGACTACTGTAGGGTTTCCTGGGTGGATGACGCAAAGGCATCCTTGCTTCTTGAGGTGTTCGACACCCCTTTTTGACATTGCAACGCACACAGGCAGTAACAATGTTTTCCCAGGTGTCACCTCCCCCACGCGATCGCGGCATAACATGATCTAGTGTCAAGTCGTCGCCTGTGTAACCACAGTATTGACAAGTATGACCGTCACGATGCAAGATATTCCGACGAGTCAGAGGAATTTCTTTGTAAGGAACACTAACGTAATGGCGTAACCGAATCACTGTGGGTAACGGAAAGTCCGAGTAGATGACTTTACCGTTATGTTCTACGTGTTCTGCCTTGCCTTTAATTAACAGAACTACAGCACGCCGCCAACTGGTAATGTTTAGCGGTTCGTAAGAGGCGTTTAGGACTAAAACCTTCCCCATTGATATTAGCTCAAGGTATTAGTTTTATATATTTTAACACAAATGTATCTTCCTGGGGAGATGAGAATAATTTATACATCTGAGAGAATTTAGAATTTAGAATTTAGAATTTAGAATGGGGCATAGGGCATAGGGTTATTTATCTTTCTCCCCCTGCTTCCCCTGCTTCCCCTGCTTCCCCTGCTTCCCCTGCTCCCCCACCTCCCACTCACCCCCTCACCTTAGTATCTTGTACAGATTCCCGGATTAAAGGTAAACTTTCCTGATTAATTAATATTGATATGCTTTTGAGGGGAAAATCCGAATTACTGGGATGATTTGGATGGTTTACAGTGGTGTGATAGGAGTAATGTGCAATGTTTAGTAGCAAACAAACCCCTAGCTTTGCCGATAGTCAGGAGTGTGATACCTATGCGTGGTTTTCTCAACGGGCTTGGGTAGAAATTGATTTAGGGGCTTTGACTTATAATATCAAGCAGTTAGTAAAATTTTTAATCCCTAGTACCCAGTTAATGGCTGTGGTAAAAGCTGATGCCTATGGACATGGGGCAGTTACGGTAGCTAAAACCGCTTTAGATGCCGGTGCAGGTTGGTTAGGGGTGGCAACAGTTCCTGAAGGTATTCAATTAAGGGAAGCAGGAATAAAAGCACCGATTTTGATTTTAGGGGCGACTAATACCGCTGAACAAATTCACGCGATCGCCAATTGGCAACTTGAACCAACATTAGGTAGTCCTAAACAAGCTTTAATATTTTCTGATACTCTCGAAGCTCTCAATTATCATACTCCCATTTCTGTGCATATTAAATTAGATACGGGAATGTCCCGCTTAGGTACTGATTGGCGAAAAGCAGGGGATTTTGTGCAATTAGTACAGGGGCTACCTCATTTAAAAATTGCTAGTGTTTATTCTCATCTAGCTACTGCGGATAGTCCTGATCCGGCTATTATGCAAGAACAACAGAGAAGGTTTACAGAGGCGATCGCCCAAATTCAAGGTAGAGGGATTAAAATTCCCAGTTTGCATTTAGCTAACTCCGCTGCCACCCTCGCAGATCCAAAATTACACTATGATATGGTGCGTGTGGGTTTAGCAATTTATGGACTCTATCCAGCCACTCACCTAGAAAATCAAATTAAACTCCAACCAGTATTACAACTCAAAGCCAGAATTACTCATGTAAAAACCATTGCCAAAGGCACTGGTGTCAGTTACGGACATCATTTTATTGCCCCCCAAGAAATGCGAATAGCAGTAGTGGGTATTGGTTATGCAGATGGAGTACCCCGCAGTCTTTCCAACCAAATGCAAGTTTTACTACGTGGCCAGCGCGTGCAACAAATTGGCGCGATTACAATGGATCAGTTAATGATAGATGTAACATCCATCCCCGACTTACAAGAAGGGGAAATTGTGACTTTACTGGGAGAACAGGGAAAAGAACAAATATCTGCCAATGATTGGGCTAATCAATTAAATACCATATCTTGGGAAATTCTCTGTGGTTTCAAGCATCGTTTACCCCGTGTAGCGGTAATGTAAGTCAAAGCAGGGGTGATGGGGAAGCAGGGGAAGAAAAGATTTTTACCAATTAATTCCCCATTCTCCATTCTAAATTCTAAATTCTAAATTCTGACCTATTGCTATTTCTAAATAGTTGTGTTAACATAAGGTACTGACGCGGATGTGGCGGAATTGGCAGACGCGCTAGATTTAGGTTCTAGTTCCGCAAGGAGTGAAGGTTCAAGTCCTTTCATCCGCATCTAATTAAATTTTTGATTTAGCTGGGGTAGTAACTTATGTAGCTACCTCAGCTTAATTTTTAGGATCAATTTTAGGATCAATGAACTCAAGAGAAGACTTTTCCCCTAGATAGGGTTTGCAGTTCGCGTAGCGTGCCGTCAGGCATATAAAGCGCAACCCTTTATAAATCAAAGGTTTGAGGTTGATAAAGAGGAAAAAAAGTGCCAGAATTTTGTTTGAAGGGTATACCTGAAAAACCGTGCATTTTGAAACCAAGAAATCCCAAAAT
>RDXV01000139.1 GCA_004292695.1 Nostocales cyanobacterium
TTAGTAGTTGAGAGATGTATTTTCTGGTATAAATTAACTACCCGTCAAAATCTAGTAGTGAGGGAAGTCTTGAAGCATTATCGCTTAGGTGATGTGGTAACTTCCATAGAAACTTTACGTAAAAATGCGGATTTACCCATTGCGAGAATCTTTTTAACCGCGCTGGAATTAGAAGAAGCAACACCAGAAGAATTTCGGTTAGCGTTAGAGAGCGAAGCACAAGCAGAAATACCACTTTTAAAAAGATTTCAAAACATATTTGACACAATTATTTCCCTTGCACCGCTTTTAGGATTGTTAGGTACGGTATTAGGACTAATCACTTCTTTTTCATCATTAGACATAGGTAATATTGGTGGAACTCAATCACAAAGAGTCACGGGCGGCATCAGTGAAGCATTAGTTTCTACTGCGGCGGGATTAGTAGTTGCCATATTCACATTAATGTTTGCAAATACTTTTAGAGGATTATATCAGCGACAAATAGCTTTAATCCAAGAGTACGGAGGAGAGTTAGAATTACTATACCGTCGTCGCTATGAAAGAGGAAAGAGTGATTATGCGCCTACAAGATGAACCGGATATACCAGCGCAGATTAACATTGTACCGATGATTGATGTTATCTTTGCAATTCTGACATATTTTATTATGTCTACCTTGTTTTTAACTAAATCAGAAAGTCTACCAGTTAACCTACCGAAAGCATCTACAGCAATGCAAAATACAACATCCTTACAGTTGGTATTAACTGTAGATAAAACTGGAGAAATGTTTCTAAATAAACAACCCATTCAGTTAGAAAATTTGGAAACTGAGTTAACTAAAAAATCCAAACCCAATCAAGAATTAGTAGTTGTTTTGAATGCAGATGAGAGTATTAAACATGGTCAAGTAGTGGGAATCATGGATAAATTGAGAACTATTCCTAATGTGAAATTTGGCATAGCTACTAAGAGAGAATAGTCAAGACTAGCTATTAAGAATAAATGAGGGATTAGCAATGCTAAACCCTTGTAAATAAGATTTTTCACAATTTTATAAAGTATCCAATATTTAAGAATTTATCTAAGAGTTTATCAACAGATAAATTATATTCTTCCTGCGTGAAATTATTTTATTTCATCCACATTAGTGTTGTCCTTTTTTGTGAAATTGTTCAGTAACTATCATCATGAAACTACCTAAACTCTTGTTTTTATTGCTGTTAACAGGTGCAAATACTTCTTTAATTCATGGAACAGTTAAAGCAGAAATTAAAGATATTTCTGTGAGGGAAAACGTTAACTTAGTTACTCAAAATATTGCTCAAAATCAGCAGTTAGAAGCAACGGAAATTAATCAAGTAACAGGAGTAACAATTAAAGAAGTTGATTCTAAAATAGAATTGATTTTAGAAACTGCGAATCCTGAAAAATTACAAGTTGTCAATCGCAGTCAAGGTAATGATTTTATTGCGGAAATTCCTAACACACAAATTAAATTATCTACTGGGGAAAGATTTGAACAACAACAACCAATTCAGGGAGTTTCTGAGGTAACAATTACTAATAAAGATGAAAAAACAATTGTGATTACTGTTAAGGGAGAAACCGAACTTCCCACAGTTAACCTATTTGAGGGAACAGGAAATTTAATTTTTGAAGTACAACCGAAGGTTACAGGAAATAAACCAGAAAATAAACCAGAAATATCACCGGAAAGACTACCGGAAACTAATAATCAAATCCAATCTAATCAACCCATTGAATTAGTAGTAACTGCTAATAGAACTGCACAAAATATTCAGCGTGTACCTCGTTCAATTACAGTTATTAAAAGAGAAGACATTGAAAAACAGACTAAACTATCAAATAACTTAATAGAAATTTTAGGAAAAACAGTACCCGGTTTAGCTGCACCTACCCAAAGTTCTAGTAGTTTTGGTCAAGGTTTACGGGGTAGAAATACTTTAGTTTTAATAGATGGTATTCCTCAATCTACTAGCAGAAATGCGTTTAGAGATTTACAAACTATTGACCCTTCAGCGATAGAAAGAATTGAAGTTGTACGCGGACCCAGTGCAATTTATGGAGATGGTGCAACGGGTGGTGTGATTAATATTATTACCAAACAAGCAACAGAAAATAAAATTACCACAACTGCGGAATTAGGACTAAATACTTCTTTAGGAAATTTAGAATCTGATGGTTTTGGTGGTGATGTTGCTTTTGGTATTTCTGGTAAGCAGGATAACTTTGATTTCATTGCTAATATTGCTTACAGAAGAATCGGTAATAGTTATGATGCAGATGGGGATTTAATTCCTAGTAACCCTAATGGACAAGGGGGATTAACTGATAGTAATTCTCTGAATATTTTTGGAAAATTTGGTGTCAATTTAGATAGTAACCAACGACTACAATTATCCTTTAATCGTTTTGATGAAGAACAAGATACAGATGTTACTAATGACCCCATTGTTAATACTTTACCGGGAAGACAAAAAGCGCGAGCTTTAAAAGGTTTGAGTTTAGATGAATTACCAGGAAATACCAATACTCAGGTTAATTTACAATACAATCATGATGATGCTTTTTTAAATAGTAAAATTCAAGCACAGGTATATTATCGTGATTATTTAACGCGGTTCTTTCCCTTTGATGGTCGAGCTTTTGCGAGTTTAGGTAATGAAATTTTTCAATCTCAAGTAGAATCTGAAAAATTTGGCGGAAGATTACAAATTGAAACTCCTATTGCTAAGGATAACCAAGCTAAATTACTTTGGGGTATAGATTATTTTCATGAAGATACTGTACAACCTGTAATTACTTTTGACCCTGTTGCTTTTAATAATAGTGGTGGTTTAGCTTTTAGGAGAAATGGTCAACGGGTTTGGACTCCTCCCATTCAAACAAGTAGTGTGGGTTTATTTGCTCAACTGAATTGGGAAGTAACAGATAAGTTAGCATTTAACGGAGGTTTACGTTATGAAAATGCTAGTTTAAATGTTGATAATTTCTCAACTTTAGCTAATCCTAATGTAGTTATTCAAGGTGGAAACTTAGATTTTAATGCTACTTTGTTTAATGCTGGTTTAGCTTATGCAATTAATGATAATGCTAGTGTTTTTGCGAATTTCTCCCAAGGTTTTTCTTTAGCTGATGTAGGGTTAGTTTTAAGAAATGCTGCTCCTGGTTTTTCTGTTGAATCTTTAAGTCCTGAACCTCAAAGAGTCAATAATTATGAAATCGGTTTTCGGGGACAATGGGATAAAGTCAGTGGTTCAATTTCTGCTTTTTATAATGAGTCAGATTTAGGGACTACTTTTACTGCTCCGGGTACTGTTTTACGCGCTCCTGAAAGAATTTATGGTTTAGAAGCTGCGGTAGATTTTAAACCAAGTTCAACTCTCAATTTTGGCAGCACTTTTACTTTAATGGTCGGAGAGATAGACATAGCTAATAATGGTGATTATTCAGCATTAGATGGGTTTAGAATCCCACCTATTAAAGTGACTGCTTATGTAGAAAACCAAACTACACCTAGTTGGAATAATCGTTTACAAGCTCTATTTTCTGGAAGTAGAAATGTGTTTGAAAATAGTACAGTTTTCGGTCGTCAAGAAGTAGAAAGTTATTTTGTTTTAGACTACATCAGTAGTATTAAATTGGGTTCAGGTAGTTTACAAATTGGGATCGAAAATTTACTAGATAGTCAATATTTTCCTGTAGTTTCTCAATTGCAATCTTCTGATAGTTCTTATGCTGCGGGTAGAGGTCGTACTCTGAGTTTTAAATATCTATTAAAGTGGTAATAGGTAATTGGTAAAACACTTTTACTCTTTATCTTTTACCTCTGACTCTCTGTGTCTGAAGCGTGCAACCATCTATGCTGCTTTTTTCAGAACCATTTGAAAATCTTTCTCAATAAGTCTTGATTTTTGAATGATTTATCTGTAATATAGTTGATATAGATTCTTAACAAGTTAAAGTCTTCCCATCAACACATTCAATAATATTCACGAGGTACTCAACAAATGCAACCACAAACCAATGGTTCACCTCACTTAGATACTGAGAATATCCAGTCAAATTCCCAACCATACTATCAAGTCCCAGGTACATTATCCAGTTACTATCTCGAACGTCAAAAGCGCACAGAATCCAATGCTAGGAGCTATCCTCGGCGTATTTCTATCGCTATTCGGGAAGCTAAGGGGATTCATGTTACAGATGCAGATGGTAATATTTACTACGATTGTTTAGCTGGTGCGGGTACTTTGGCTTTAGGTCATAACCACCCTGTGGTTTTAGATGCAATTCGCCAAACTTTAGATCAGAATTTACCCTTACATACTCTGGATTTAACGACACCAGTAAAAGATGCTTTTGTGGAGGAGCTTTTTGCCAGTTTACCTAGTGAATTTGCTAAAAATGCTAAGATTCAATTCTGTGGACCATCGGGAGCAGATGGGGTAGAAGCGGCGATAAAGTTAGTAAAAACTGCTACTGGCAATAGAAGTATTTTATCATTTCATGGCGGTTATCATGGTATGACTCATGGGGCGTTGAGTTTAACTGGTAATCTCAAGCCTAAGCAAGCTGTGACTGGGTTGATGCCAGATGTACATTTTTTACCTTACCCTTACGGGTATCGCTGCCCCTTTGGGTTAGAAAATGGCAGGGGTGCAGAGGTCATTAGTCGCTATATAGAATCGGTGTTAAAAGACCCAGAAAGCGGAATTGTTTCACCTGCGGGAATGATTTTAGAAGTTGTTCAGGGTGAAGGGGGTGTAATTCCTGCACCAAATCAATGGTTAAAAAAAATACGCTGTATTACTAAAAGCCAGCAAATACCCTTAATTATTGATGAGGTACAAACCGGCTGGGGAAGAACTGGGAAGTTATATGCTTTTGAACATTCTGGAATCATACCCGATGTAGTAGTTTTATCCAAGGCGATTGGTGGTAGTTTACCTTTATCAGTGGTAATTTACAATCAGGAATTAGATAAATGGAGTCCTGGAGCGCATACGGGGACTTTCCGGGGTAATCAGTTGGCGATGGCGACGGGGCTGGCAACATTACGGTATATTCTGTCTAATAACTTACCTAATTATGCTGCACAAATGGGCGATCGCCTAATGAATAATTTGCAAAACGTACAAAAAGAGTTTCCTTATATTGGAGAAGTACGGGGTCGGGGTTTGATGGTAGGGGTGGAAATAGTCAACCCTAACCTCCCTCAAGACCTGGTTGGTAGTTATCCCGCTTTCCCCCAGTTAGCTAGTTGCATACAAGCTGAATGTCTGCGTCGGGGTTTAATTATTGAAATTGGTGGTCGGTTTGGCAGTGTGGTGAGGTTTTTACCACCTCTAATTATTACCCCTGAACAGGTAGACGCTATTAGTGATATTTTTTATAGTGCTGTTCATGCTGCTGTTAAACAATTAGTACCTGTATTATCTGAGGTATCCTAGTGAATTTTCAGCCATACTTTTTAAGTGATTCTGCGGTGAGTATTGTAGCCTACAAAGAAGCGATTGATACTGCTAAAAATGCGATCTCTCAATTATGTGAGCAATCCACACAACCCTTTAGCGGTATTAATTCAGACCAACTTATTGCCGCCATTGAAAATCTTGATCCTTGTCCTGAATCTGGGATACTATTGAGAAATAGTCTTAATACAATTAATGACATTATTCTCAATAACTCAGTTTTAGTTCACCATCCCCTCTGCATTGCCCATTTACATTGTCCTCCATTAATACCCGCTTTAGCCGCAGAAGTATTAATTAGTGCCACAAACCAATCAATGGACTCTTGGGATCAAAGTCCCGCAGCAACCTTATTAGAAGAACACTTGATTAAATGGTTGTGTCAGGTGTTCGGATACGGAAAATCAGGGGATGGGGTGTTTACCAGTGGGGGTACACAGTCCAACTTTATGGGGTTGCTTTTAGCTAGAGATAGCTTTGCTGATCAACATTTAAACTGGTCAATACAAACCCAAGGACTACCCCCAGAATTTACCCGCTTTCGCATCCTCACTTCAGAAGTATCACATTTTACTGTCACTCAATCAGCATCTTTATTAGGACTAGGAGCAAATGCAGTAGTTAGCATTCCCACAGATGATAACTTTTGCCTTGATATCAATAGATTAGAAGCCAAAATTGCCGAACTAAAAGCCGATAACTTATTACCCATTGCCATCATTGGTACTGTAGGAACTACTGATTTTGGCAGTATAGATCCGATAACCAAATTGGCAGAGATAGCACGTAAAAACGACATCTGGCTACACTTAGACGCAGCCTATGGAGGAGGTTTAATATTAAGCAAAAAACATAAACACTTACTTAATCAAATTTGGTTAGCAGACTCCATCACCGTAGACTTTCATAAAATGTTTTATCAACCCATTAGTTGCGGTGCATTTTTGATTAAAAAAGCTGAGAATTTCCGCTTTATTAAACTTCATGCAGATTATCTGAATCCAGAAACAAATCAAGAAATAGGAATACCAGATTTAGTTACTAAATCAATTCAAACCACCAAAAGATTTGACGCTTTAAAACTATTTATTTCTCTGCAAACTCTTGGTAAATCCACTTTTGGCGAAATTATTGATACCACTATCAACATAGCAAGAGAAACAGCAGAAATAATTGATAACTACCCACAATTAAAATTAGCCACAAAACCCACAATTAACACCGTTGTATTTAGATATTTACCGAAAAAAGACAACCTAGAAAATGCAAATTACATCAACAATAAAATCCGTTATCAACTAATTCAATCAGGAATAGTAGTTTTAGCACAAACAAAAGTTAAGGATTTTACCCACTTAAAATTTACTCTCCTCAACCCCCAAACGCAAATTACTGACATCAAAAAAATCCTCACTCAAATTTGTGTCATGGGAGAGGAAATAGAACAGCAAAGTAAACATTCATCATCAGAATTATCATCAGAAACCTATGCTTACACAAAATAAACCCAGTGCAAGAATCAGCTATCAACAAAGAGCAGAACAAGCAACAATTCAAAGTTTTCTCAACTGCTATTTACGAGAAACCAATATTATAGAAATAATAGCAGCTAACTCTAAAAATGAAAACTTACAAACAGTTGCAGAAAAAACGGGAGTAGACACATTAATCATTTCTGAATTACCATCTCAAAACCAGAGATTAATTATTCCAGTTAAATACCTTTCCCCCACCGGGAGACACACATTTAGTTTTCCCATATTCACCACTAATAAAAACAATCAGTTACAGGAATTAGAATACATCAAATTAATCAACCTTATCACCAAAGAACTATCAGCAAATCAAGATGAAACAGATAATCAAGATGAATTGATTTTACGAGTTATCCAAAGCTGTGAAAACATCGCCAGGTTTATCAATTTTCGGCAAACAGACACATCTTTATATAACCTAGAAAAACCCTTTGTGGACACAGAAAAGTCCTTAATTTTTGGACATCATTTACATCCCACCCCCAAAAGTCGTCAAGGGTTTAACGAAAGCGAATTATCTGAATATTCACCAGAACTCAAAGGAGAATTTCAACTACATTATTTTCGCGCTCATCAATCAATAATTATCGAAGATTCCGCCCTAGTAATTTCTGCCACTAATTTAGTAAAATCAGAACTTAGAAAAGACCCAAATATTGATGATGAATTTAAAGCTAAATACTGTCAAAATGATGAATATTCACTAATACCTATTCATCCTTGGCAAGCTAATTATGTACTGAATATTCCTGAAATTCAAACATTAATAAAACAGGGATTATTAACAGATATTGGACAAATAGGTAAAACCTATCAAGCAACATCTTCAATTCGCACGGTTTACAATTCCCAATCACCTTACATGGTGAAATTATCTCTCAATGTCAAAATTACTAATTCCCTACGAACCAACTTATATAAAGAACTAGCTAGAAGCGTAGAAGTTTATAACCTTCTAGAAAGTAAAATAGGTCAAAAACTACGGGAGAAATTTCCCAACTTTAAAGTAATTCGTGATCCTGCATATCTCACCATTCAAATTGACGGACAACCTATAAATGAACTGGCTACAATTTTTAGAGAAAACCCATTTTTAGGAGATAATAATAATGCCACTTGTTTAATTTCTCTCTGTCAAGATAGTATTGAAAATCAAACTTCCAGACTAGGAGAAATCATTAAGTATCTGGCTAAACAGGAAAATAAAACCACCACTGAAATTAGTATTAACTGGTTTAGAAAATATCTAGAGCTTTACTTAAAACCAATTTTATGGTTATACTTAAACTATGGAATTGGATTAGAAGCACATCAACAAAACACAGTTATTGAATTAGCACAAGGTTATCCTAAAACCTGCTTCTATCGAGATAACCAAGGATACTATTACCGTAGTTCTGCTCATCAATTGTTAGCTAATATTTTACCCAACATCAGCCAAAAAAGTGAGACAATTTGTGATGATGTAGTAGTAGATGAAAGATTGGGATATTATCTGTTTTTAAATAACATCTTTGGCTTAATTAATGCCTTTGGTACTGCTGAAGTCATAGATGAAAATATCCTGTTAAGTGAGCTAAAAGCACATTTACAAAGTTCCTATACTCAAGATTCAGATATAGCCAAACAATCTCATTTAATTAGTAACTTCCTATCTCAGAAAACCATCAATTGTAAAGCCAACCTACTCACCCGTTTTCATAACATGGATGAATTAGTAGGTGATGTAGCTACCCAATCTGTATATACTCAAATTCCCAACCCTCTCTACAATTTAGAAAGCAGCAATGACCACAATTATCAACAATAAATACACCTACATAAAGCATGATCATACTATTAATAAAACCATTGCTTTTCGTCCCATAGAATTATCAACTGATTTACCAATTATTCATAATTGGATGAATCAAAATCATGTCATTCCCTTTTGGAAGCTAAATTTCGACTTAGACAAAATGCGACAGCATTTAGAAAAAATTTTAGCCTACAAACATCAAACATCATACATTGGATATTTGGATGATGTTCCTATCAGCTATTGGGAATCTTACTGGGCAATTGATGATGTAATTGCTAAATGTTATCCCGCCGAAAAATATGATCAGGGTATTCATTTATTAATCGGTGAACCAGAATATTTAGGTAAAGGATACGCCTTACCTTTATTGCGAGCAATGACATTTTATCAATTAGAAAATATCAAAACTGAAAAGATTGTCACTGAGCCAGATATCCGCAATGCCAAAATGATTCATGTGTTTGAAAAATGCGGTTTTGTGTTTCAAAAACCCATAGAATTACCCGATAAAACCGGGGCTTTAATGTTTTGTGAACGTGAAAATTTCTTGAAAAAATGGCAGTCATGAACCAGATAAATAAAGACACAATTTATGATATCATAGGTGTGGGTATTGGACCATTTAACCTGGGATTAGCCGCCCTTTTAGAACCGATTTCCGAAATTAAGGCTTTATTCCTAGAACAGAAACAAGAATTTGCTTGGCATCCTGGTTTATTAATAGAATCAGCAACAATTCAAGTTCCCTTTTTAGCTGATGTGGTGACAATGGCAGATCCCACCAGTAAATATAGTTTTCTCAACTATTTAAAGGAACATTCACGCCTTTATCACTTTTATTTTTGGGAAGATTTTCACATTCTCAGAAATGAGTATAATTATTACTGTCAGTGGGTTTCTCAACAGTTAAAAAACTGTAAATTTGGTCAACAAGTTAAGGAAATTAACTGGTTAGAAACAGAAAAACTATTTGCTGTCAAAACCAACAATTTTGATCAGATTTTTTACAGCCAAAACCTAGTTTTAGGAGTAGGTTCAACACCCAAATTACCCCCCTGTTTCCAGGGTACTAAATCAGAGAGAATATTTCACTCTAGTCAATTTTTACAACATCGAGAAATACCCAGACAGTCAAAATCTATCACTGTCGTAGGTTCAGGACAAAGTGCAGCAGAAATATTTTATGAACTGTTACAAGAACAGGAAATATACAACTATGAAATTACCTGGTGTACTCGTGCTGCTGGTTTCTTACCAATGGAATATTCTAAACTAGGTTTAGAGCATTTTTCACCTGACTACATCCACTATTTCTATAACTTATCCCCTGCACAAAAAGACAGCTTAATTCAAAAACAAGATTTACTTTATAAGGGAATTAGTTCTCAAACCATTGCCCAAATTTACGACCTAATTTATCAACGTTCAATAGGTAATAAATACCCGAAAATTAAATTAGTTTCTGGTGTAGAAGTCAAAGAAGTTAAAGAAATTAACCATCAATATCATTTAACTTTTAGACATAGTTTTCAAGACGAAAGATGGACTCAAATTAGTGATTGTGTAATTCTGGGAACAGGGTATAATCACGCTATTCCTAAATGTATGCAAAACCTCCATCACCTCATAGCATGGGATGAAAAGGGACGCTTCCCTGTTAACTTCAACTATCAACTTACCTGTAACGCAGATATCCCCAATCGCATCTTTGTACAAAACGCAGAGTTACACACTCATGGAGTGGGAGCGCCTGACTTGGGTTTGGGTTGTTATCGTAACTCAGTAATCATTAATACTCTTTTAGGCAAAGAAATTTATCCGGTACGCGCACAAAACGTCTTTCAAAAATTTGGATTACCCCATGAAATGTTTGCCTAAATGTCCGCCGAAAATAGTATTTTTAGCACTATTTACTTGCGTTTTTTTAGCGGTATTTAATGAAGTCCTACTTTCACCATTTTACCCCCAATTTTTCCGTAAAGTTTTTGGAGTTCAAGACTTAGGTTACACAGGGTATTATATATTCTTGTGCCGCTTAACTATCGTCATTTTTGCACCAATGTGGGGCTTACTTTCCCGTTATCTAGAAGTAAAATATTTACTTTACTTTGGGCAAATAATGACAGCAATGACAACAGCATTAATGGGGACAAGTAAAACCGTTAATCAGTTTTTGATTTACACATTAATACTACTATTATTTAAAAGTAGTTATTTATTAGTGTATCCCCTAATTATCAAAATTGCAGGTAAACCCAGACAGTCAAAAATTGCCGGTACTTATCAAGCAGTATTTCATGGGGCAATTATTACCGCCACAATTACAGGTGCGTTCATGGTAAATTTAGCAAATCCCCTAAATTTGTTTTACGTAATTGCCTTAGCTGACATTTTCCAACTAATCATTTGTGTTTATGCACTGCAACGAATTTCTAGTAAACAGAAAAATAAGTCACAAAATACAAAAAAAAATCAAACAAATTGGCTTTTTCTAATCATGATTGGAATGATTATTTCTAGCTTCCAATTAGCTAACAACATGATTCGTCCTTACTTTACAGAATACATCACTTCTACACCTTTTCAAGTTGACTTAGTAACAAGTAGTTTACTGTTTTTAATTCCTAGTATCATGGCAGTTTTAGCATTACCATATATCCGTAAAATCTGCCATCCTGAAGCGTTACCATCAATTTATTTATTAGGGATGGGTTTATTAACAACCAGTTTATTTTTGCAAGGTGTAACAAACAATATCATCATCTTGCTAATTGCGAGAATAATTTATGGATTTTGTTTAGCTATTACCCAAGCATCCCTAGAACTTAAACTATTTAGTAGTAGTGCATCTAAACAGCTACATTTTAACTACAGTTTAGCGACATCCTTTGCAAATATCGGTCATTTAGGAGCGCCATTATTAGCATCTCAATTAGTCAACAATTTTGGTTTAGCATTTCCATTTTTAACTGCGGCAATAATTAGCGTATTAAACATTTTCTTCTCCAAAATTTCCATATTCAAAAAATGGTCTTTTGCAGAATTAAAAATGAACCAATAGATGTTATTTAATAAACCACAAAAGACGCAAAGGACGCGAAGAAAGAAGAGAAAGAAGAAAATAAAAATTTATCAAGTTTATAAACACTCCTCTGCGTCTCTGCGGTTCGTTCCTCCATAAATTAACTTAAAAACCCAAAACTTAACCATCAAAAACCATGAAATACCTACCACAATTAACCCAAACCCTCACCCAACAACGCTGGAAACAAGTTTCTCAAAAACTCCTAGCTAAAATGATTGCTGAATTTATGTATGAAGAAATCATACAACCAGAAATCATCGAAAAACACACAACCTATAACAGCTATCAACTATCTTTACCCAATCAAATATCTTATTTTTTCCAAGCCAGAAAATGTTTATTTGACAGTTACATAGTCAAAACTGAATCATTAAAACGGCAAGAAAATCAAAAAAAAACACCTGCATTTGACCCTTTAAAATTCGTTTTAGATATCTATGAAACCGTAGGAATGACTGCCCAAACCACAGGACATTTAATTAAAGAACTGAGTAACACATTATTAGCAGATAGTCACATTCAATATCACCAAGAAAATCAACCTTGGGATGGTAAAATATTAGAATATGCCCAAATTGAAGGAGAAATGACCGGACACCCTTGGATTACATTTAATAAGGGAAGAATAGGATTTGGATACGATGAATACCTACAACACGCACCAGAACAAAAACAACCAATTAACCTATTGTGGATAGCAGTTCACAAAAATAAAGCTGAATTTAATTGTGTAAAAAACCTCGATTATCAAACTTTAATTAGGGAAGAATTGGGAGAAGAAACTATTAACAAGTTCACAGAAATTCTAAATAATCAACATTTAAACAGTGATGATTATTTATTCTTACCTGTGCATTTATGGCAATGGCAAAACATCATTATTCCCTTATTTGCGTCTGATATTGCTAATAATTTTATTGTGCCTTTAGACTACAGTAGTGAGCAGTATTTACCACAGCAATCAATCCGTACTTTTTCTAACATTACAAATTCTCAAAAACGCCACGTCAAACTACCTTTAAGTATTTTAAATACCCTAGTTTATAGAGGATTACCCGGAGAAAGAACCGTCATTGCTCCCCAGGTGACAGAGTGGATTAAATCTATATATAATCAGGATTTTTTCTTAAAAGATGAATGTCGAATAATTTTACCAGGTGAAATTGCCAGTATTAATTATGATCATACATATTACAGTCAATTTACTGGCGCACCTTACCAGTATCAGGAAATGCTCGGATGTTTATGGCGAGAAAGTGTTTTATCTTATACAGAAATAGATGAAAAACCTGTCACTTTAGCTTCACTTTTACATATTCTCCCCAGTGGAAAACCCTTTATTTCCCAATTGGTAGAAAATTCGGGAATGACTATAGATAAATGGTTATCAAGGTTATTTGAGGTAATTTTACCCCCCTTACTACACTACTTGTATCGCTATGGTGTAGTTTTTTCTCCTCATGGTGAAAACACTATCTTGGTTTTAAAGGATAATGTTCCTCACCGTTTAGCAATGAAAGACTTTGTGGACGATGTGAATATTAGTGAATATCCTTTACCTGAGTTGGATTCGTTACCTGAGCAACTACGTAAGGTATTACTCACTGAACCACCGGAAGGTTTATGTCAGTTTATATTTGCTGGTTTGTTTATTTGTCACCATCGTTATTTATCTCAGATTTTGTTAGAGCATCATAATTATGCTGAAGAGAAATTTTGGTTGCAGGTGAGAACGACTATTTTAAATTATCAACGTCGTTTCCCGGAAATGCAGTCTCGCTTTGAGTTGTTTGATTTGCTTGCACCAAAATTTACTAAACTTTGTTTAAATCGCAATCGGTTGATCACTTATGGTTATGCTGATGACGGTTCACGTCCTCATGCTGCTGCTTATGGTCATGTTAATAATGCTTTGTATTTAGTTGGGCAATTAGAGTTGGTTTGATTATTTATTAAACGAACCGCAGAGGCGCAGAGAGAATACACGGAGATTATTTATTCCTAATGATCCCCCTTAGTCCCCCTTAAAAAGGGGGAAACAAAGACATTTTCGCCCCTTTTTTAACCAGTACACTGACTAACAACTGATGTTTAACAGAAGAAACAAAGAGAT
>RDXV01000316.1 GCA_004292695.1 Nostocales cyanobacterium
AGACAAAATTAAATTCACTCGTTGAGAGAGGGAACAGGGAACAGGGAACAGGGAACAGAAAAATCAGTTGTGTAATTAATTCTGTCTCATTACTTAGTTTTAGACAATCAACAGTTATGTAAAAATCATAAAAATTATCAAAGTTGTCGCCCTGGTGTGTCAAAGGTTATGTCTGCTATTAATATTTCTCGCCTCATAGAAAATTATGAGAAACACCCTATCTTTTGATAAGAAATGTTAAGCAAAGCCAGAAATAGATTTTGGGGATCAGTTTTTAAGGGTTCTGTTCATGAGGAGATATTTCTCAAGAGGTATTTATGAATGAGAAAAATCTCTGACATAGGTATGAAAGGTAGTATTCACAAGTAAAAAAAAATAAGTGTAAAGTTTAGTAAAGAAATGCTCATTTTTTTCTATAGGTTCTATATACTGGATTTCACTGAGATAGATTCAGTTAGCTTGCCAACAACAAGAATTAACTGAAAAGCAACATATAAACTTTACTGTGTAATTCGGGGGAAAAGTCATGGTTTTGGCTGAAGGCTCTAATCAAAGAAAGACCTACTCGATGTTAATGATTAAAAGTTTTTTAATTTGGACTTTCACATTGGCAGTATGTCTGCTAGTTGTCGGATTTCCATTAGTAGTAGTTATGGCTACCGTCGGCTGTTTATTGTCAATTGTTTTACAATCTGTTATGCCTGTTAGTGCAGTTTTGCTGGTGGCAGGTGGTTTAATTATGTTAAATGTTCTTACAGTTGTAATCGTGGCTGGTGTACTAACTGCTAGGGGTGTTCATCCTAAAGAAGTTAAATGGTTAAGCTGGCTGCATGGTGAAGTTGAAAAAACACAAACCACAGTCTATGCTGCTTGTCCTTTAACTTGTGAAATTAAATAACTAACTTTGTTAAATTTGACAAACAGTGCATCCGCCCGGTTAAACCGGGTTTTTTCGTTTTTAAGGGAACAGGGAACAGGGAACAGGGAACAGGGAACAGGGAACAGGTGACAGGTGACAGTAAAGAGTTATATTCTTCTTGACTAATGACTAATGACTAATGACTAATGACTAAAAGAATTGGTATTGTTTTAGGTACTCGTCCAGAGGCGATTAAACTAGCTCCAGTAATTCAGGTTTTCCAAAGTTCTCCAGATTTGGAAGTACAAGTAATTTTAACGGGACAGCATAAGGAAATGGTGGCACAGGTGATGCAGTTGTTTCACCTCAATGCGGATCATGATTTAGAAATTATGCAGCCTAAACAGTCTTTGAATGATATTACTTGTCGCAGTTTACAGGGTTTAGAAACTTTATTTGCCCAGCAAAAACTAGATTTAGTTATTGTCCAGGGAGATACAACCACTGCTTTTGCAGCAGCTTTAGCGGCTTTTTATCAAAAAATACCTGTCGGTCATGTTGAGGCGGGGTTAAGAACTGATGATTTATTTAACCCCTATCCTGAAGAAGCAAATAGAAGGTTAATTTCTCAAATTACTCAATTACATTTTGCACCCACTACTCTAGCAGTGGAAAATTTACGAGCGTCTGGGGTGTTGGGAGAAGTTCATTTGACGGGAAATACGGTAATTGATGCTTTATTAACTGTGGCTGCAACTAACCCGCCTTGTGATATTCCTGGTTTAAAGTGGGGTGAATATCGGACAATTTTGGCTACAGTACATCGTCGGGAAAATTGGGGTGAACCTTTAGAGGCGATCGCCAAAGGATTTTTACAGATTTTAGATAAGTTTCCTGACACAGCTTTACTATTACCTCTACACAAAAACCCCACAGTCAGAGAACCACTACAGCAATTATTAGGTCAACATCCCAGAATATTTTTAACCGAACCATTAGATTATGCTGAATTAGTGGGAGCTATTGGGCGATCGCATTTGTTATTAACGGACTCTGGAGGACTGCAAGAAGAAGCCCCCAGTCTAGGAAAACCTGTGTTAGTCCTCAGAGACACCACAGAAAGACCGGAGGCCGTTACTGCTGGAACAGCTAAATTAATCGGAACTCAAACAGAAAATATAGTCAATGCGGCTATTGAATTACTCAGTAACTCCCAAGCATACACAAAGATGGCTAATGCTATTAACCCTTTTGGTGATGGTAAAGCCGCACAACGCATTTTAGAAATTGTCAAAAATTACTTGCAGATAGGTAATGGGTAATGGCTAATGGGTAACAAATCTTTTTTGTCCCCAGTCCCCAGTCACCGTTCGGCTGACGCTCACGGCGAAGCCTGTCACCTATCTCCTACTTAGGGCTTGCTGTTCGCGTAGCGTGCCGTCAGGCATATAAAACCAAAACCCTGATAAATCAAAGGTTTGAGGTGGTCAGTGAGCTTGCGGTCAGTGAGCTTCTCGAAGTGTCGAACTGGTGAACACGAGGAAATAAAGTGCAAGATATTTGAAGGTTAGACCTGAAAAACTGTGCATTTTGGGACTAAGAAAT
>RDXV01000023.1 GCA_004292695.1 Nostocales cyanobacterium
TGTGACAAAATGTAAAATCCCTCAAAGTCTCTTCTCTATTGCCTTTTGCCTCTTGCCTCTTGCCTTGCCTCAATCATAAATTTCAACGCCTACCTACTTAATGACTAATGACTAATGACCAATAAAATTAAGCAGTGCCGAGCGCCCAGTTGAGTTTGGCTGTCAGCACTGCTTAGTACCTCTGTTATTGTTGGTTGTTTGCACAAAAAACAGTCCACGAGGGCTGGTAATCTCAGATCAGCTTAGTGGCTGTAGCCACTCAAGAACAATCAAAAATTAAAAACCACTGATACAGATTTTTAATTTCTAGCTCTCTATCTCTCAAAAATTAGTTAAGCTTGTTGTGCAGCTAACATTTCTTTAAGTTTTTCTAACTCAGCCGCCCAACGAGGATCGGGTTGAACTGCGTCAGAATTAACAGTGCTAGTGCTTTCACGAGATCCACCACCACCACCACGACGAGACTTTTTAGATTTTTCACGACGGCCTTCTTTGGGTGCAGGTGTAGGAGCATTATTAGCTTTACCACCTTGTTCTTCACCTTCATCACCCTTAGTCCGAGGTAATGCTTTCTCTAGTTTAATGGCAGACTCTTTAAACAATTGACCATTATATTTTTCAATAATTTGGTCTGCTTGCTCATCGTTGTTAACTGTCAAAAAACCAAAACCACGACATTTACCTGTTTTTCTATCTTTGATCAGTTTAGTGGTGACAGCATCGCCTTCTTCTGCAAATATTGCTTGTAATTCTTGACGATCTATTTCTTCTTTGGGCAAATTACCTATGTACAAACGAACAGACATGAACTATACCTCCAGGGTAAAAATGAACTTGTTTTGACGGGATAAATTGGTGTCGGCATTTTTATATGTGCTGTTAGCTAAAAGTTGCCATCCACCAATTTTATTAATGTCGTTTATTAACTCTATAGTTCCAAACTGCACGATTTTTGATACTGTCTATATCTTGCGGTTTGTTCGCAGGGTCTAACCCCGACAGGACGAACTACAGCGCCCTATATCCCTTAGCTAAAAGCTACAGGGACTAATCTCCTTGAGATATTTAAACTATCATTAATATCTGCATGAATCAATAACTTATTAGTTATTTCATATAAATTGGTACTAATTTTTTGAATACAAAATTTGCATTTATTAGTGAAACTTTTTCCATAATTAGAAGCTGGATTTTGATTTTGGTAACAACGGAAAAATCTACTACTGATCCTATTTGGCAACAAGTCTTTTAACTTTGCTAATTGGACTTTGTTACTCCATATTTTACACGTCCATAGCCAAATAATAAATACTAACCTGTGTTTATCTTCTATTTTGAATTTACCATGATGCTTATACAGTAGATTATCTATAATCACAAAACTAATAAATATTTCTGTTATTTCGATTTTCATGTTAATTTTTGTACAAGCTAAATATGTTGATAAATACTTTTTTCTGTTGTTTTCTCTGCATTTTAGTAAGTTAAATTGTTTGCTCAATTTATTTGTAAGTCTACTTTTACTCTTATATTCCGCTTTTATACTTATCTGTAATTCTAATAATAACTTTATAATATCATCATTACTAGGTAATTGTAACTTTCTAACTATCTGCACAAGTAAGTTAATCAGTTTTTTTTGGATGTTGCAGCTAGTTTTATTGTAGAGGTTTTTGGCAAATAAGTAATACAAAGACCCAATTTCCTGTTTATCGGGGTGATTTCTTTGGATAATTTGCTTTCCTACTAACTGCATAATGATAATGATATGTTAATATATGCTGATTTTTACTAACTGATTACTCGATTTTTGTCAATTCTCTTGAATTTAGTTGGGTTGCTGATATTTGTTATCTAATAGCGTTTATATCTTTCAATATTCATGTTGATATCTCAGTTGGAAAAATTTTGCCAACGTGGTTTTTGACTATGTTCACGTTTATTGAATACAAAACTGCTGTGAAGTGAAGCTGATACCATCTTAATCTTCAGAACTATAACTTTGATAACCCACCATCCAACGCAATTAACGCAGTTATAAAATATTTTTAGCTTTTGTCTATATAATGGAAAACCACTTCTTTATTTTATGATGGCGTTCACTATATATTTAGACTTATGGTTATTTTTTTGCTCATAAAGCATTATTACATTATATCATGGAGCAACTTTTTAGGCAATAGCTATTGCTGAATGATTCAGGGGTATTGGTGCTTAGTAGCTGTAAACTGTATTTCAGTATGAGATATTGACCTGTAGTGATCTGATTTGGTTTATTTCCACGTAGATTGGCTTTAGCTCTGTTTTTTGGAAGCTCTTAACAGATAATAGATAAGAAAAGTTTCCATCAAGCTAAAAATGTCACATTATTGATGGATGCAAGCACTGAGAACTATCTAGTTATTAATTGGGCTGTTAACATAATATATGCTCCCAATGCTTGAGCGACGACGGCCAAAACTGTGGACCAGATGGGATGAGGACTATTGATAATGTTACCTGTATGAGTTTCCAAAGTTTGAATGTCTATCCAAGGTGTTGCACCACGACGTAACCAACCTGTAACCGTAATTTGTTTACCGATCCATTGTTGGGGATTGGCTGATGGTGACAACCAAGGGATATGATGGAGTTTAATCAGACCGATGTTTGTCTGCAATATTAAATCTTGGGAGAGACTGTTACCAATTCCCTGATGACCAATAAGTTTACCAACTAAGCGAATACTAACACTATCAATTGGCAATATGGAAGGATCTATAAATAGTTTTAAGGCTTGTTGATCATTTTGCAGGTAAGGTTGATTAATTTCTGGGAAAAAGCTGTTGATCCTCATTAATGTACCCACACTGAAACCAATTAACAAAAAGCCAATGACAAATGACCAATCATCATAAATCCATTTGAGGTTAAATAAGTTAGTAGTGTAGGCGGTTTGCCAGCTTAACCAGAATAAACCCGCTAAAATTAATCCACAAGGAATTCCTAACCAGGGGGCAATTTGTAGTAGAAAAGATTGGGGTTTAACTGATAATAATTCTGGGGTAACAAAATATAATTCTGGTTCTAAATGCCAATGACGGGCAATTTTACAAAGACGTTGTAGGCGATCGCCAATTAAGGGATGACTTTGATTAATTGTAAACCATTGACGATAGGGATTACTACTTTCCCACATTAAAAATGATTCCCAGCGCAGATGTTCTATAACTGTTCCTAAACACAGACTTTGTTTCACATCTACCGGGGCTAAAATATTTAAACTTTCTAATTCCCAGCTAGTTTGTTGTTGGGTTTTAATATCTTCAGCAATACCCATACTAATTTTTAGTAAAGCACGAATTAAACCATTAGGATTACCTGTAATTTCTGCTGCATGGCGATCGCTGGCATAGATACGAAACCGAGATGTTAAAAAGGTTATTCCTGTAATTAAACACCAAATACAATAACTGAAATTAGCTACTAATGTCGCTACCCAATGCACCAATTTATTTTGACTTTTATCACCCCAAATAGACCCTTGTTGATAAACTTGATAAATGGGTAAAGTTATTAAACAAGCTAAGGACATAATCCAAAAATCCCAACGGCGAATTTGCCCTAAAGCCAAACCATAAATAGTAGCAATTTCATCATTATTTAACTGTTCTAATAATCCTTGACTAACAACAATTCTCGCTGTTCTAGGGATATTACCATAGGTAAACATAATTGGTGCATTTATTGGCAAAATCTTTAACTCAGGAATTTGCCAATGTCGCATTTGACAAGTCCGTTGAATTACCCGCAGGGTTTCCCGACTGTATTTATATAATTCATCTTTTGATAAAGAATTTTGTTGATAAAATACTGCCAACATCCAATCTAACAACCAGGGTATAAACCCTAGTAAAAATAATAAACTTCCTAAAATTAATAAACTGGGACTATGATATAAAAATAGTATTGGACTTACATAAGGTAGCCAATCTAAAATTTGATTAATCATAACCATGACTGACTGCACCATAGCAACTAACAGAAAAAACAGAGCTATGAAAGTTGCTAATGCTAAAAATCGGGAAGATATAAAACTATATTTGCGTAGAGGTTGCCACACCTTTGCCCGTTTAGCTTGTCGCCAATAATAATTATTATTAGTATTAGTATTTGAATTGGTTTTCTTATTTTGGGAATTACTCCTATGACGATTAGAAAGTACCCCTTGTGACTTAATTTTTCTAGAAATTTTTGCTTGTTGTTGTGTTAATTTTGCATAATTAGACCATTGTTTAGACTGTTGACGTTTTTGACGTTTAATTAAATGATCAAAAGCTCTTCTTGCCCATTCCTGTACTTGTGGATTTTCACTTTCCATGAGATGATGACACCAGGCGATCGCCTGATCAATTTCCCCGGTGTGAGCATAAGCCATCACTAAACCAACCTGTGCTTGTAAGCAAACATTACTGTTATCCATAATATTTGCCACCGGAACAAGTTGAGTAATGGCTGCATAGTAATTTTCCTGTTTTAAGGCAACTAAACCAGCCTCCAAAGCCAATTTTTCAGATGAAGGCATAGATTATTCTTACTCCAATTTCTATTTTCGTCAGACACGCTATTTAGTAACAACTTCAAAAAATAGATGCGAGTTCCCGAATAAATTGAAAAGTTGGTAATAGGTAATGGGTAATTGAGAAAAATAAACTTTTGCCTATTGCCTTCTGACTATTCCCTATTCCCTATTCCCTATTCCCTATTCCCTATTCCCCTCTTCAACTGATAACTGATTATCCTGGTTGTTGAGTAGAAAAAACCGGAGCGATCGCACTTAACCTTAAATCTGGATGATCACCTTGTAATTGTTGACAATTCCATTCATTGCGGAATAACAAAACCGGTCTACCCATGCTATCTTTTACGGTAGTAGTATTAAATAAACGTCCTACTTTTGCCAACGCCTCCCAACCACCTACTACCCATCTAGCAACACTGTAAGGTAACAAATCGAGAATAGTTTCTACACCATATTCATTCTGTAATCTAAATTGCACTACCTCAAATTGCAACTGCCCCACCGCTGCTAAAATTGGATCACGTTTTGCCTCATCACTGGAATACATGATCTGTACAGCGCCCTCTTCCCTTAACTCGGAAACACCTTTTTGAAACTGCTTAAATTTTGAAGGGTTGGGGTTTCTCAATGTGGCAAAAAGTTCTGGGGAAAAATACGGTATTCCCTCATATTCTAACTTCTGTCCAGTATAAATTGTGTCACCAATTGCAAAAACACCAGGATTATTTAAACCAATCACATCACCAGCATAAGCAACATCAATGGACTCTCGATCTTGAGCAAAGAGTTTTTGCGGACGAGACAGACGCACTGATTTTCCAGTACGAGCATGATTTACTGTCATATCCTTTTCAAACTTTCCGGTACAAACCCGGACAAAAGCTACCCGATCTCGATGTTTGGGGTCCATGTTCGCTTGGAGTTTGAACACAAAACCTGTAAACTCTGGATAGGTAGGAGAAATTTCTCCAGCAGTGCTTTTCCTTGAACCGGGTTTAAGTGCATAGTCTAGGAAGTATTTGAGGAATAGTTCCACACCGAAGTTAGTCATGGCACTACCAAAAAACACTGGTGTCATTTTTCCTTGATGCACTAAATCTAAATCTAGCTCTGATCCTGCGCCATCTAATAACTCTAATTCATCTTTAAGTTGATGATAAAGTTCTTGTTCTAACAATTCTTCTATCTGACTATCACCTAAATCAACTACAGTATCACGTGCTTCTTTACTACCATGTGCGCTACGTTCAAATAAGTGAATTTGTTTTTTATGACGGTCAAAAACTCCCTTAAAGCGATCGCCCATCCCTATCGGCCAATTTACCGGATAAGTCTGTAAACCCAATTCCTGCTCAATTTCATCTAAAAGTTCTAGTGCTTCCCTACCTGGACGATCTAATTTATTCACAAAGGTGAAAATAGGAATACCCCTCATCTTACACACCTCAAACAGTTTCCGGGTTTGGGGTTCTAACCCTTTAGCCGCATCAATTAACATTACTGCGTTATCAGCCGCTGCTAAGGTTCTGTAGGTATCCTCACTAAAATCTTGGTGTCCAGGAGTATCTAATAAATTAATTTGACAATCGCGGTAAATAAATTGTAAAACAGTAGAGGTGATAGAAATACCCCGCTGTTGTTCCATTTCCATCCAGTCGGAAGTAGCTTTACGCTGGTCTCTCCGAGCTTTCACCGCTCCCGCTTCATGGATAGCACCACCGTATAATAGTAATTTTTCTGTTAACGTAGTTTTACCAGCATCAGGGTGAGAAATAATCGCAAAATTGCGACGCTGTTCCACCGCTTGCTCTAGCTCTCCCACAAGTTCAGTAGCCATAATTTCTATTTGGTTTTTAACTTTACTTAATTAAATGTAATCTTTTTTAGGACGGGACGACACTTTTCCAATTTTACCGAAATTCTTTGGGTTTTATTGTGGGTTTTATATAAATTTTCTGATAAGCGAAATTCTTAGAAAAATCTTCTGTGTAGTTTATTCTCTGGAAAATTAAACCTGATTGTTTCAAAACCTGTTATATATGGGCGCAGTCTTTCCCACCCATAACATATATAGTAAATTATTCTGCTCAACTTGTCAAGTCATAGCAAAAAAAAGTTTGTATTTTCGCATTTTTACGTCAGGCGGTTATATGAGGTGGGTATAATAGTTTACCTAATTAACCCAACCTATAAAAATTACTACAGTTAACTAACAAGTTGTTCTAAATCATCATGTATTTCTAGTTGCAGATGTTTGTTAATAGCGTGCAAAAGAGTATCCCTGGTAATATATTTATTCAAAAAATCTGTTGCTCCAAATGCTTTAGCTCTTGCTTGATCAAAAACACCCGTACTTGATGTTAAAATCACGATTGGAGTATTAGCAAAAACAGAAGTACACCTTAATTGAGCGCAAAGTTCATAACCATTTAAAATTGGCATGACTAAATCTAGAAAAATAAAATCAGGTTTACTTGCCAACAAATGGGGTATTGCTTGTACAGAATCATTAACAGAGATGAAATTCATACCATGAGAGGTAATGATTCTATCTAACAATTTGCAAAAATTCACACTATCATCAACACAAGCAATGAGAGGAACTTTACCATGATTAGCATAAACAGGGGATAATTTATGTGCTACTAACGAAATATCAGCTACTTCTTGAAATTTGATATTACCTTTCATAATATGTGGCAATAATGAAAGCATAATTTCTAAAATACTTTGTTGATTTTTGACTGCTAAATCATACAAAGTATGTTTACCGTTAATGGCTTTATGAAATTGTTTGAAAATTGAAAACTCAGTTTCTTGATTTACATTTTCAGATTGAACTAAGATGGGTGATAAATGAGGAGAAATAGTAGCTAAACCTATTTCATTCCATTGATTCCATTCCTCTTTTACTTGTTTGAGTAATGTTCTACTGCTTGCAGGAATAACTTTGATTTCTAAAACTATATCTGTATCTCTCTCAAAAGTTAAGGTAGCATCATAGAGATTTTGATAAATGTCAAAAAATATTTCTTTTAAAGAGTTAATGACAAATTTATTAAATTGTTCAGGCTGGATAATATTATCATTATATAATTTCAATAACAATAAATAGTCCCAGTGATCTGCTGATATAATTGGCTCATTAAATTTGATTTGTGTAATATCTAAATGGGGGCAAATTTGATTGATATTTCTCAACCAACGACGATTAGGATGTGTACCTCCAGTTGCCCAAACTAATTGTCCAAATTGATAATACAAAATCCATGTATGATTTTTAGAACTTTTGATTTCTAGTTTGCCACTGTAGCGGAGTTGTGTGTTAACATGAAACTGCTGTATAAGTTTCCGCAATTCCTGATTCTCTGGTAAATCCATAGTTTTAGTGCTAGTTTTTAGGTTGAAAAGATTGAAAATTTGATGATAGTCTTGATAGATGCACTTTACCCTATGGTGAATTAGACATCATAAGTAATATGATGACGATAAAAGTATCTGCTGATCGGGTAATTTTGACAAAGTTATGATTTTTAGCACCTACTCTATAAGTAATAGATAGGCGATAAAAAATAAAATGACTTTGCAAATTTGAATATCCTGTATCGTTTCAAATCAAATTCAGAGAACGAGAGTTATGTGATTGTGTTTCAGTGATTATTACTTGTTCTCTATATATTCTATAACAATAACATAATAATCTGTAACATTTCTTAGGTATAATATTTTCTATGTATTTGATTATCTTTTATTAGTGATAATTTCTGCTTATATAAAAAGCATATTTCATTCTAATTAAGCTATTGTGGGGTGGGCATCTTGCCCGCCCAAATTGTACCTCATTGCATCGGAAAATACTGTATGTTTATTTTGCAGAGGTAGAACCTCATTAACTGCATTCCCAGTCTGAGACTGGGAACGAGATGATGAGATTAGGAATTTACAGACTTTGGAAATATTTGTCTAATGCTTCGTTAACTAACTCTGTCATGGGTTTACCTTGCTGTTCTGCGGTTTCCTTGAGTTTGTTGTAAACATCATCTTTTAAACTTACGCGGTGACGAGATTTACCGCTGCTGGTGGGTGTTCCGGGGGTGTAGGTAGCGGAAAATTCGCGGATAGCTTCTAAACCAACGCGATCGCAAAAATCACCAAATTTCTCTTTACCTTTGCGGAATTTCTTGAAATAGATGAAAATTGGCTCTAAAAAGCTCTCGATGTCGTCGTGGTTTAATTTCTCAATGATGGGTTTTGCTAGTCTGGTTTGATCTGGTGAACCACCTAACCACACTTGATATGCTTCTGGGGCGCTACCAACAAAACCTAATTCTGCCATATACGGACGAGCGCAACCGTTCGGGCATCCTGTCATCCTTACCACAAAATGCTCTTTTTGTAAACCCAGTTTATCTAACAAAGTTTGAATTCTTTCTAAGATACCAGGTATTGCCCGTTCTGATTCTGTGATCGCTAAACCGCAGGTGGGTAAAGCGGGACAAGCCATAGAATAGCGGGTTAAGGCAGGAATTTGATCAGGATCAGCGATGACACCACACTGATCTAGAATAGTTTGAATTGCTTCTTTATCTTCTGGGGAAATTTCGTAGAAAATTAAGTTTTGATTTGCGGTGAGACGAATGGGTAAATTAAACTGTTCAACAATTAAGCGGAGGGCAGTTTTTAGTTTAAAATTACCTTCATCTTTTACCCGACCATTATCAATAGAAATACCCAGGAAAAGTTTACCGTCTCCTTGTTCATTCCAGCCCAGGAAATCGTAATATTTAAACTTGGGTAATTCTTTAAATGGTTCAAGGGGTTTACCAAAATATTCTTCTACTTGGGCGCGGAATTTATCTACACCCCAATCATGAATTAAATATTTTAATCTGGCGTGTCTGCGGTTAGTGCGATCGCCATAATCTCGCTGAGTGGCAACTATGGCTTTCACTGCATCATAAACATCTTCTTTGTTAACATAACCAATAGGATCAGCAGCGCGAGCAAAGGTTTCTTCTTTGTTGTGAGTTCTACCTAAACCACCACCAGCAAAAATATTAAAACCTTGTAATTCTCCCTTTTTGTTAGTAATAACTACTAATGTTAAATCTTGGGTGTATAAATCAATGGAATTATCACCGGGAACTGTCACGCAAATTTTAAATTTACGGGGCATATAATGAGTTCCATAAATTGGTTCTACGGAATCATGAATAATTGTACCGTTACCGTTTCTTTCCCTTGCTGCTTTGACATCTGGGTGTTCTTCACCACTAATAACTTTTTCCCCATCTAACCAAATTTCATAATAAGCACCGGTTTGGGGTGTGAGTAAGTCAGCAACATTCTGGGCGTATTCCCAAGCATACTGATATTCTGGGCGGTTTTTAAAGGGTGCTGCGGGTGCCATAACATTTCGGTTAATGTCACCACAAGCGCCCAATGTTGAACCAAGATTGTTAACAATTGTGGCGATCGCCGCTTTCAGATTTTTCTTTAAAATCCCGTGTAGCTGAAAACCTTGGCGAGTTGTAGCTCTTAAAGTATGATTACCATATTCATCAGCTAAGTTATCCAATGCTAAATATAGCTGTGGAGGAATTAACCCACCAGGGTTTCTAGTCCGCAGCATCATTTGGTAATCTTTTTCCTGACCTTTAACACGGTTATCACGGTTATCTTGTTGATATGAACCATGAAATTTGAGGATCTGAATCGCATCTTCGCTAAAATGGGTTGTATCCTCAAGAAGTTCGGTAGCAACAGGTTCAAGCAAAAAATTACTATTTTCTTTGATACCTTCAACTTTAGAAGGTTGACGATTACTTACAGGAGCGGGAACAGTGTTAACCATTACAGTATTATCTATCTCAATAGGGTAAATGCAGTAGTAGCAGCCGAATTTGGAGTTTATCAATATTTCTGCTTTTATGAGAACACCTAAAATTCGGTCGGAATTATGAATAATAACTCAATTTTAACACAGTGAAAAGCCGGCTTGCTTAGTGATTTCACACTTAACAAAACCAGCATTTCCACCATTGATAGATTTTAAGCTATATGAAAGTTTTTTATATTTACAGCAGGAGTCAGGAGTCAGGAGTCAGAAGTCAGGAGTAAAACTGGCTTTGTCTCTAGATTTCAATGTAGATTCTGTACCTCATTGACTCCAAATGTGCTGTATCTGTTGACATAAAGGTGAAAGTATGTATTCTGTCAACAGATATGAAGTTAGTCATTGGCTGTTAGTTGTTGGTTGTTAGTTATTGGTTGTTAGTTCTTGTTTGTTAGTTATTTTTACTCATTCACCAATCACCAATTACCAATCACCTATCTAAAGCGATAACCAATACCACCGTTGATACTAACTGCGGAAGCAGGGCTATTTTGATAGGCTTTGAGTCCGACTTTTGCATTAGTGTAAACTAAGAAATTTTTAGTAACTTCTGATTCTACACCTGCACCAACAACGACAGAATCTCTATTACCTAAAGGTGTTGGTTTACCATCAGATTCTACAAAAGAATAACCACCAGTGATGTAAGCATTGGTTTTATTAGCAATGGGAACATCTACGGAAACTTCAGGAATAATTGCACTTGTTTCATCACTCCAGAGAACATTACCCCTTGCAGAAAATGGAGTATCGCCTAATTTTACACGTCCGGTAATATTACCACCAAAGGTTGCAGCGTCGCCGTTTTGTCCACCATTGGTAACACCAGCAGCAACACCAGCACCGATATAACTAGCATCTGTACCTTTTTGGGTTTCTGCCATTGCTTTACCAGTAGAGAGAAATACAGGAGCGATAACTAAGGAAGATAGAGCAGAAATTGTTGCTAAAGATTTAAGAAAACGTTGCATATTTTTCACCACTTATGGTTATTTTTACTGTTAAATTCTTTGTCGAGAATTGGTTAAAAATGTTCCTGTTGATTTTTAATTTTACTAAATTCCTTGTTCATCTTAATACTTGATATTTAAGTTATGGATATTTAGTAAATTTGCAATTTGATAGTTATAATTACATTGCTCTAGTGGAAAATTCCCGAATGTAAAATCAAAAATTTTACCCAGATTTGATTATGGTGACAAATACACAGATAGTATCAGGTTTAATGGGCGTATGTGTAGGAGATGCTTTAGGTGTACCTGTGGAATTTACCAGCCGCCAAGAACGCTTGAAATCTCCTGTAACCACTATGTTAGGTTATGGTACATGGAATCAACCGCCGGGAACTTGGTCTGATGATAGTTCTTTGACTTTGTGTTTAGCAGAATCTTTATGTGAGGGATTTTCTCTGGAGGCGATCGCCCATTCATTTTATCGCTGGTACAAGGAAGGTTATTGGGGCGCTCATGGGGAAGTGTTTGATATAGCTAATACTACTTTAGAAGCAATCATGAATTGGCACAATGGCGCATCACCAACAAAAGCTGGTGGTAGTCAAGAATATCACAATGGTAATGGTTCTTTAATGAGAATTTTACCTATGGCTTATTTCCATGAAACTTGGTCATTTCCAGAATTAATCACCAAAGTTCATCAAGTTTCCTGTATTACTCATGGTCATAGGCGATCGCAAATGGCCTGTGGAATATATATTAGTATTGCAGTAGAATTACTCAAAGGATTTGAGCCAAAAGTGGCTTATATACAAGGAGTTGAAAATATTAATCAAATATATGTTGATCAAATATATTCTAGTAGTGAATATGCTTTAGAAAAACCCCACTTTGATAGAGTTTTCAGTGGTAAAATTGCTGAAACACCTATGGAAGAGATTAAATCAAGTGGTTATGTAGTTGATACTTTAGAAGCATCATTATGGTGCTTATTGAATAGTTCCTCCTACGCCCAAGCCGTACTGAAAGCAGTTAACTTAGGCGGAGATACGGATACTACTGGGGCTGTCACTGGTGGTTTAGCAGGAATTTACTACGGTGTAGAAAACATTCCCAGCCAATGGCTGGAACAAATCGCCCGCAAACAAGAAATCATTGATTTAGCTAGTAGGTTGTCATTAGTCATTAGTCATTAGTCATTAGTCATTAGTCATTAGTCATTAGTCATTAGTCATTAGTCATTAGTCATTAGTCATTAGTTATTAGTAAACTATTCACCTAATGAACTATCAACTGTCAACTGTCGCCTGTCAACTGTCAACTATCAACTGTCAACTATCAACTGTCAACTGTCAACTATCAACTGTCAACTGTCAACTGTCGCCTGTCAACTGTCAACTATCAACTGTCAACTGTCAACTGTCGCCTGTCAACTATCAACTGTCAACTGTCACCTGTCAACTATCAAATTAAACCAAAGACAAAGAGTAGACTTGACCATCAATTAACAACCTAGTGATACCTTTGGCTTGGAGATGATTACTAGCCTTGTGCAGCATTCTACTATCAGGGACTTTAATCACGCGATCGCGTTTAGTAGAAAACCGTTTAGCAACTCGATGATTGTCAAACACCGGTAAAGTTCTCTGTTGAGTTTCGATCACAGGAATTGCTCCCAAATCGCCAAAATCCTTGAGAGGACGGGTAATTAACTCCGCAGAACGATCAATGACCAGATAACAGGTTTTTGGTAATTGTGCCACCGACAAGGGTAAAACTTGAACAGGAGCTTCTCCAAGACGACGAGTTGCAAACAGAGGAGTATTTTCTTCAAAGTCATCATCTTCAAAGTCATCCTCATCATCGTACAAATCATCATCCAAATCATCCAAATCATCGGACTCATTGAGTAAATCGTCATCAAACATATCGTCAATGACTTTCACCGGTGGAGGAGTCACATCATCCAAAACTACTTTTTTAGTAATTCGGGGAACTTCCGACAATTTAGGTTTAGGAGTTTCCACCTCCTTAATTACTTCCCTAATGATAGGAAGGTCTGGTTTTTGGGCAGCGGAAGAACGAGTTTTTACCCTTCTGATAGCAGGAAAAGGAGACTCATCCTCTGAGGGAGTAGAAATTTCCACAGGGGGGTGTTTCTGTTCTTCCTGCTCTGGAGACACACCAGCGGGCTGATCGTCGGTTGATGTAGTGATATTGACACTCAACAGAGGCAGATCATCGTAACTTACCTGCGCTCTACCTTCAGGGGTTCTAGCAGCACGCTTTAAAGAAACAAGATATTCATAATCTTCTTCTGGTAAGGTACTTTTTAGTAATCTGCTAATTGTTGAGTTACTTACACCATAACGTTCTGCCAAAGTCGAGGTGGTTTCGGCAGTTTCTCTATATAACTTGAGAATTTCTTGCTTGTCAGAATCTGTTAATTTTCTCACGGTAGACACCAAATTGATTAAGTTCGTTTGCGTCCACTGGTACGCCGTTTCAGGCTCATTGATGCTTCGTATTCTAGAGCAGCACCCATACCAAATAAAACTCCACTAAAGATCCAGAATACTTCTAAGATGTCTCCGCTTTCGTAGTTGGGGATAGAGTTAGTGGCATATTTAAACCACATATCTGCAATATATAGACAAAGTGCAGCCGCAGCAATCATCCGCCAAGAAAGGGAAACCTTGCCTCCCCAAAACGCTAACAACATAATTGTAGCGATAATCAAGAGCAGAACATCACTGATAATGTAAAACCAATCTACGGCTATTTTCACATTCACCAGTATTGGACCCAAACTGGGAGAAGGAGCTTCATTTTGTTGGGCAACAAACCAAGCAAACAAAATACCCGCAACTCCGATGGCGACAACAATCAACCATTGCCATATTTCCAGAGTGATCCGACGGGAAAATAAAGCCAGAGACATCCCGATACCCAGGAAAATGTAATTGACAACATAAAGTGCATCAGCAGGAGAAATATCCACTTCTTGCTTTTGAATTAGTTCGGTGTAACCAAAAACCAACCCACCAATAAAATAAGCGGACATCCCCAAACCAATAAATAGCCAAACCTTGCGATTACTAATAATTTGGGTACTTTGCCAATTGCGCCAACATAGAATAGCCGCACTTAAAAAAGCAAAAGTTTCAAAGATGTATGTGCCAATTGAATACCAAGTTTCACGAACTTCTTTACCAGTAGCAGGATCAAGAGTTTTGGCACTGAACAGCAAAAAGTATAACAAGGCTAACACTGCCCAGGTAATCCCGATAAAAACAATTCTTTGGGTTGTCAAAAAAGGCTGGGCTTTGTACGTAGTGTCGTATGAGTTAGTCATAGGTTGTCACCAGGTAAATGCACTGTAGCTGTGTTTTGTGTTGATCAATCAATGTCGTACTTAATGGTTAATAAACCAGGCATTTGGTAATCTCATAACAGTAATCAGTAGCTGTAGCAGATTTGGTAGCAACTACTGAGAGTGAATTGTTAAATACCAATACCTACCGTAATATCCATACTAATGCCAAAGTTTACTGAGTGGAGATTGATTTAACCAACTGAGAAAAACTAAAAGTTCGTCTTCGTCCATTTCGTGTAACCTGTCCTCCAGCTGATGGGCAAAATTTGTGTCACCAAAATATATTTTTCCTATTCGGTGCAGTTCTTCCAGGAGAATAATGACATGAGTTTCCTGCCAAGTTGGGAGTTTTGGCATCTGTGAAGGTTCAACCGTAAGTAAAGTTTTCACTGACTCTGGAGAAGATACCTGGGGAAATTGTTTTTGTTGTAATACCCCTGTTATGTCTTTCTCAAATAACTTTACTTGGCGATTTCCTAGTAAATCTTCGATATCCATATACACTGCCTGTAGCAATAGAATACTTGCTAAAGTCAAAATTTCCGCATTGCTATGGTTACCTGTGTCACTACCCAACTGCTCTAAACGGATTTTTCCCCAAACGCTAAACCGTTCAGGTTCTTCCAGCAAAACACAGGCTTTACCTCGATTATCTGTTAGGGATCTCCATAGGGCTTTCGCCTCTACTTCCTGACTGGCTTTGAATACACTGACTAAGCGGAAAGTTTGCCCCTGATAACTGAGGATCGGCACCTGCTGATCCCGCGTTGGGTGCTGAACAGTAGATATTTCAACATCCTGACGTTTAAGAATAAACATGGCACTTGCAACTAACTCCTCAGAGGGGCTGTTTTGATAAAGGATATATCATTGTTTTGGGCGATGTGGCCAAAAGTATAATAGTTTATATTATGGTGTATTAAAATTAGACGTTTGCCAAATACTTTACCAGTATAGTTGTTAAGGAACATCAGTATTTACTTGACGACAATTCCTTAACTAATGGGAGTTAATTTTTTTGACAAATTTTGACAAATTATAAATTTTTCTTTTGCTCTTGCTAATTACTACCAAAAAGATATATAATAAGTTTCGTTGACTTTGCAACAAAAATTAAAGTGCAAGTTCTGTAAAGTACAAGTCTTGGGCGCGTAGCTCAGTGGATAGAGCAATTGCCTTCTAAGCAATCGGCCGCAGGTTCGAATCCTGCCGCGCTCGTTTACCAAGATTATAAAATTTCACGAACAACATCTACTAGGACACCAATTCAGGATATCCTATTAATTCGATTTGAATTATTTGTGAATGAAGTTGTGATTAAGAACGATATCTGGATTACTGAAATGGCGCAAAAAGGTATGATTTCGCCTTTTGAACCTAGTTTAATACGTCATACTGAAGATTTACCTGTAATTTCCTACGGTTTGAGTAGCTTTGGCTATGATATCCGTCTATCTCCCAATGATTTCCGTATTTTTA
The DNA here is from genome assembly GCA_004292695.1 of Nostocales cyanobacterium. Classification (GTDB taxonomy): domain Bacteria; phylum Cyanobacteriota; class Cyanobacteriia; order Cyanobacteriales; family Nostocaceae; genus Okeanomitos. The sequence continues at coordinate 16,266 of RDXV01000023.1, forward strand.
GGCATATTCCCGGTACTGTAGTTGATCCTAAACATTTTAATCCTGAAAATTTAGAACCCACAAAATTACATACTGATGAAAATGGTAGTTATTTTATCCTTCCTGCACATTCCTATGGACTGGGTGTAGCGCTGGAAAGGCTAGAAATACCAGATAATATTACGGTAATATGTATTGGTAAAAGCACTTATGCAAGATGCTTTAGAGGTGATACTCGTGTATCTTTAGTTGATGGTACTTCTCCAACTTTAGAGGAGATGGCAAAACGCTCAGAAAATGGTGAAAAATTTTGGGGCTATAGTATTGGTCAATATGGAAGAATAATAGTCACATTACTGGAGAGTCCGAGATATATTGGCAGGGATTCCCTAGTAGAAGTAACCTTAGATAATCAAGAATCTATATTTTGTACCCCTGATCATTTATTCATGACTAGGGATGGGAGAATGGTTGAGGCTCATACTCTCAAACCACAAGATTCTTTAATGCCTCTCTATCGGCAAATCGCCCGTGGTTATGAGATGGTATACCAACCCCTCAATGGCCATCTTTATCCTACTCATAGATTGAGTGATGAATGGAATTTGTATCACGGTATTTATGATGATATTCCTAACAGCCACCGTCATCATGTTGACTTTAATCGCTTGAATAATAATCCTTGGAATATTATCAGAATGGATGCTTCGGATCATATTCGCTTACACAATAATACAAATTTAGATCAAACTGGTTCTACTCGTGGGGCTGCTAAATTACTTAATTGCGATCGCTCTGTTTTTAGACGTTTTCCTGAAGTTATAGAAGCGTTTAGAGGTTTACCACAGAATCACTCTATTAGAAATCATAAGGTTGTTTCTGTGAAAGATGTACCAGGTATTCATGATGTTTATTGTTTAACTGTTCCTGAAGCTGGTAATTTTGCATTAGAATCAGGTGTTTTCGTGCATAACTGCGGTATTATTGCTAACCTAACTCCTGCTGAAGCTGCATGGCGTGGTTATTTAACTCTAGAATTTTCTAATGCTTCTAGTGCTGACTGTCGTATTTATGCTAATGAGGGTATTGTTCAATTAATGTTTTTTGAAGGTGAACCCTGTGGTGTTAGTTATGCTTCACGTCAGGGTAAATATCAGGATCAGTTAGATGTTGTCACGCTGGCTAAAGTTTAAAGTATGTCAGAAGAAGAACCAGTCTCAGATCCATTTTTGAATCAGTTATTGGAAGGGTATACTTTATCAGAGGTGGCTGAAATTGAAAAATATTTGACTGAATGGGATGCGGCTACTTATAGCAGTGTTGCTCAAAGTATATTAGACCATGCAGCTAGAAAAGAAATTGATCCTTTAAAATATTTACGCAAAGCTCATAACTTTAATAAAAAAGGAGCTATCAGAGTTCCAAAAACTGGATATCGTGGAGATAGTTCAGCAGTATATCGTAAAGGTAATGAATATCTAATTGTCAGACCTGACAAATATGGTAGCGAAAAGATAGTTACTTATGGAGTTAATGATGACTGAAGCAATTTTAAATGAACAGGAATTAACTAAGAGAAATATTTCTCAAATATTATCACAATTAACAACTGTTTACCAAAACACCCGTAGCGAAAGAAAAGAAATCACTACTGAATTTCCACCAGCAAATGATGAATTTTCATTGTTAGAAGAAATTGAACTTTTAACAGTAAATTTAAGAGGATATTCCAGTCAAATTTTATCTACAGAACAAATAGCTAATAAACATCAAGTAATTTCTCAATTACAAATAATGCGAGTTTTTGGTATATCTACAATTGGTAATTTTTATTTTAGCAGTAATGGCAGGTATGAACAAACAAAAAACTATATCAGAATGTTGGATTATTTAAGGTTGTTATTGTTAGAATATTTGCAATCTGTGGAAAATTAAAAAAGCAGTTAACAACAAAAAACATGATATTGTGAATTTTAGTTTTGTAATTTTTAGTTAAATTCAGTGTTTTTATAGTGCAGAAGTCCATAAAACAAAAAAATGGACTAAAACTTACAAATCGCCTCATCTTTTAAGGGACATTGTTTAGAGATAATTGGATTTTCCCACAGGTTAAGATAGGTCAAATTAGTCAAATTAGACAAAGGTTTGATATCGTTAATTTGATTTCTCCAAAGGTTAAGATAGGTCAAATTAGTCAGATTAGTTAAAGTTTGTATGTTGATGATTTTATTGTCCGAAAGGTGAAGAGTAGTCAAATTAGTCAGATTAGATAAAGGTTTAATATCGCTGATTTGATTTTCTGAAAGGTAAAGAACCTTCAAATTAGTCAAATTAGACAAAAATTTGATGTCGCTGATTTGATTTTTGAAAAGGTAAAGAACCTTCAAATTAGTCAAATTAGACAAATGTTTGATATCACTGATTTGATTTCCCGCAAGAACAAGAGCAGTTAAATTAGTTAGATTAGATAATGGTTGAAGATCACTGATTTGATTTTTTCCCAGATCCAGAGCAGTCAAATTAGTCAAACTAGATAAAGGTTTAATATCACTGATTTGATTTATTCCCAGATCCAGGTAAGTTAAATTAGTTAGATTAGATAATGGTTGAAGATCACTGATTTGATTTTCTGAAAGATCAAGTTCAGTCAAATTAGTCAGAGTTTGATTAGCTTGAATACAATTTTGGGTGTTGGCAACTTTTAATAATGCTTCTACTGTTTGTCTCGTTTCTGGAGGTAAACTAGCTTTTTGTTGACACCATTCATTAAAAGTCTTGGGTGTTTTTATGGGTTCAGCTATTACCTTTGGGGTGTAAAATCCTAAAGTCGTGATTGAAATGGCGATCGCCGCTAGACTTAGTTTCATGGTTGTAGTTGAATTTTATTTGTTTATCCTGTTCATAAATAATTTGTTCTTTCATGACATAGTTAGTAAATAATCATATCCCCAACTTTCTGAAGAAGTCAGGGATCTAGGTATCTGTTATTTTAAGGTGCTAATCTCCCTTTACCTAAGCGAGATTTTTTGTACCATTCAGCTATTGCAGGAATCCAATCTTCAAAATGCGGCCACATTAATTCGCATAACTTTTGAATTTCTAACTGTGCATCTTTCTTATTTCTCAAATCACAAAAATGTAAAAAAGACCTGACATTAAAACTGACTACAAAATGCTGACGATAATCAAATGGCATTTTACCCCTGATATGTTCTTCCGACATTCCCGCTTCAAAATCAATTTTATATTGTTTGGCAGCTTCTAAACACCATTGTAAATCTGCTGCTCTTTTTTCCGGTGAATAATAATATTTTTTACCTTGTCTGTCTGAGTAATATCCTACAGGACGTAAGTAGAAAACATCTTCTATGTCTTTTTTACCTTCTACTACTTCAATAAATTGGTTTCCGGTGTACCTAAAAGATTGTACATCAAATGATACACCTACCCTGTGAGTGCGTGCTTGCTGCATCACACTATGGGGAAAGAAACCACAATTAAAGACTATTTGCGGATGTTCTAATGGTCCGTAATGTCCTCTCTCTCCTGTGAGAAGTTGCTTGACAATTATTTCCCCACATTTTGCTTCTGAAGGCCAGGAGTCACGTTGATCATAAACAAACCCATCTGTGTAGTCTTGGTGCATTGCAGCATAAATGACCTGTTGGGGGTTTGGTGTTTTGGCGATAACTTCTACTCTAAATTTATCCATAACTACTCAAGATTAGGTTTTTTAATAAAGATAGCAACTAACTTGATAGAAAGTTGATTAATGACAGACGGGGGAAATTACACCCAATGGATGATCATATATCTACCTTGGTTTATAGCTACAGCCACTCAAAATACTTTACAAAAATTAATTTATCTGTTACACTTCTTAATATAAGAAAAGCTAAGGAGATAACATAATGGCTACAAACGGTTCTATGGTTGATGATCAAGGTAAAATGAACAACTTTGCAGTTGAACCTAAAGTATATGTAGATGAACAAGGCGATCGCACAGGTTTTACACCTTATGCAGAACTACTCAATGGTCGTTTAGCAATGATTGGGTTTATTTCTTTGATAGCATTAGAAGTATTCACAGGTCATGGTGTGTTGGGAGTTTTAAGAAGCCTGTAATCAATCTGTGGGTAAGATTTACAAAGTTTTTTAAATAATATTTAGTAAATGCAGAGGCGAGAATTTTCTCGTCTTTAATTTTATATATTTATACTTAATATATATACAAAATCGAGTATAATTTATACTGTAAATACCTAAAAAACCCTCAAGTCGGTTTCAATTTCCGAAACGATAGTAAAAACTTCTGTATAACCAGGTTAGGTTAAATTTTACATTCCCACTAAATTCAAGCCGCACCCCAGCAGCTATGGTAAAAGAAATAGCAATTCGCACCACTGAACTAACTAAGCAATTTGAACGCCATGTTGCTGTTAATAACGTTGACTTAGAAATCCAGATGGGCGAAGTTTATGGTTTAATAGGTCCTAATGGGGCAGGTAAAACTACTCTCATTCGGATGTTAGCGACTGCGGAAGAACCTACTACGGGTGAGATTTATATTAACGGTGAACGCTTACTACCGGATCACAGTAACCCAAATCTCAAACGACGTATTGGTTACTTACCTGATGACTACCCACTGTATGAAGATTTAACCGTTTGGGACTACTTAGATTATTTTGCCCGTTTATACCGCCTACGAGAACCTAGACGTACTCAACGCTTACATGAAGTTTTAGAACTAATTCAACTTGGTAATAAACGAAATAGTATGATTTCTACCCTTTCCAGAGGGATGAAACAGCGTTTGAGTTTAGCTAGAACCATTATTCATGAACCGATTTTACTACTTTTAGATGAACCGGTTTCAGGACTTGATCCCATTGCCAGAATGCAGTTTCGGGAAATAATCAAAGCTTTGCGAGAAGCAGGGATGACAATATTAATTTCCTCTCATGTTTTAAGCGACTTAGCGGAATTATGTACATCCGTAGGCATCATGGAACTAGGGTTTTTAGTAGAAAGCGCATCCTTGCAAACAATTTACCAACGTTTAGCCAAACAGCAAATTTTTATCTCGACTTTGGGCAACATAAATGTATTGGTTAGCGAACTAAAAAATTATCCTTTAGTAGAAGAGTGGGAGGTAATACAAACTCAAAACACAGTGCGGGTGAATTTTTCAGGAACACAAGCAGAAACTGCGGAATTATTGCGATCGCTAATTAGTGTAGGTATTTCTGTAACAAACTTTCACTGTACCCAAGAAGACCTAGAAAGTATCTTCCTGAAATTAGGTCACAAACAAGCATCGTAAGCAATTAAAAATTAAAAATTGAAAAATTTAAAATTTAAAAATCAACTCAACTAACTTTTGGGAGTTTTTCCTATGCTCGTCAATCTTATCAGTAGAGTAGGTGAATGGAATCCTCAATTATTTCGAGAATTAAAAGGTAGACTCAAACCAGTTAACGTATTACTAGCTGTAATTTCCTCCTTATTATTACAACTCGTAGTTTTTTTATATCAGTTCAGAGAATATCCCCGTGAAAAACATTCTTTAACAGGTGATTACTGTAAATTGTCTTTCTCATATCAACAGCAGCAAAACCAACTCACTGAACAGCAATACCAACTGCAACAGAAATTAAGCAACTACCAACAAATTAAACTTTCTGATCCTAGCATTATTCCCAATTTAGAGGCGAAACTTAAAACTGTTGAAAGCAAAATTATAGCTTTGCAAACTTACATATCTAAGAACTTTTGTCCACCTAGCGAAATTAACTATCAATTGTGGTGGCAGGAACACTGGAAATATATTTTTGTAGCCTTGAGTGTGACTTTTATATTTACACTCTTAGTAGCTGGAACTTATTTAATCATCAGTGACTTAGCCAAAGAAGAACAAAAAGGAACACTCAATTTTATTCGCCTTAGTCCCCAATCAGAAACCAGTATTTTAACTGGTAAAATGCTAGGTGTTCCCAGTTTAATTTATTTGTTTGTACTCACAGCCATTCCTCTACATTTTTGGGCAGGAAAATCTGCCAATATTTCAGCCAGTTACATTATCTGTTACTATACCGTTGTAGTTGGTAGCTGTGGTTTCTTCTACAGTGCAGCCTTATTATTTGGTTTAGTCAGTCGTTTATTTAGCAGCTTTCAACCTTGGTTGGGTAGTGGTGGAGTTTTGTTATATCAATTCTTCACAATGATGATATCGTCACACAACCAGAGTGATTATGATTTCAATAATCCATACATTTGGTTTAGATTATTTAGTCCTTGGGATATTACCAATTACTTATTCAGCAATTTTTTCAATACAAGTAACGAATCATATCTACACGTAATCCAATTTTTCTACTTACCAATTGGTAATAATATCTTGAGTTTAGTTGGATTATATTTGATTAACTACGGAATATGTTCCTATGGAATATGGACAGTAATTAAACGCTGTTTCCGCAACAATCAAAGCACCATTTTAAGTAAACAACAAAGTTACTGGTTTATAGCTTTTACCCAAATCGTGTTATGGGGTTTTACTCTACAAACAAAAGGTATAGATAAAGATGACACATACCTTTTCTTTGCTATAATTAACACATTTTTGATCATTGGTTTGATGTTTCTCCTTTCTCCCATACGTCAAAACATTCAAGATTGGGCTAGATACCGTCATCAAAATCAAAACCATCAATCTTTTTGGCAAGATTTAATGATAGGAGAAAAAAGCCCAGCAATATTAGCAATGGGTGTAAATATTTTAATTGCTACCACTCCTATTTTCATCGGAACTATTTTCTTTCCTCTCAACAACGAAGAACAAGGAAAGGTTTTTCTCACTGTAGTTTTATCGGTTTCTGTAATGTTGGTTTACGCCACTATTACCCAACTACTACTACTCATGAAAAACTCAAAACGTTACCTGTGGGTGGTTGGTGTTATGGGTGCTGGGGTGTTTTTACCCTATGTGATACTTTACGCTTTCAGTCTAGAACCTCATACAACACCTAATCCTTGGTTATTTACCGCTTTTCCTTGGGTAGCTGTGGAACACTCAACCATCACCGCAACATTTACCGCTTTGTTATTTAATTTAACAGTGGTGACTTTATTAAACAGAATCATCTACAAAAAAGTGGAAGTTTTAGGTGAATCTGCAACTAAAGCACTGTTAGCAGGACGATAAATTTTCATCAGTTAGTGAGGGTTTGATAATATTCAAATCCTTACTATTTTTTAGGTAAATTGATTTTTAACTGTAGCTTAAATTGTAGAGAATTTAATGATGAATATACCTTTGCTTATCAACAGACTAGGGGAATGGAATCCTCAGTTATTTCGTGAACTACAAGGTAGAAATAAATTATCTAACCTATTAGGTGCGGTTTTATCTTCACTAATTTTACAAATTTTATTTTTTCTACTTTACTCACAATACGAGAGTCTTGATTATGTTTGGAGATATATTTTTTGCACATTCACCATAATCTTTGTATTTGTTCTCTTATTCGGTGGCACTTATTTAATAGTCAGTGATTTATGCAAAGAAGAAAATACAGGTACACTCAATTTTATTCGTCTTAGTCCTCAGTCAGCAACCAGTATTTTTATCGGAAAAATGCTAGGAGTGCCAAGTTTAATTTACCTGTTTGTCATCATAGCAATTCCTCTACATTTAGTATCTGGTTTTTTGACATTTAATGTATTTGCTGTTTTTAGTTATTACTTACTGCTGTTTGCTTGTTGCGCTTTTTTCTATAGTTTAGCTGTCTTATTTTCTTTATATGGTAAATGGTTAAATGGACGAAAACCCTGGCTATTTAGTAGTGCAGTTGGCCTGTTTTTATTTATTAGCATGATGCTAGTCTTTAGCAGTGGAGAATCAAAATTTAATCATCCTGGTGCTTGGTTCAGATTTTTTAGTCCTTGGGATATGATTATTAGTGTACTATTTCCTGGTTTTTTTAATGAAAATCACATACTTTCTATAAAACTTTCTTTCTTTTATATACCAATTGACAATAATATAGTATTGTTATTAGGATTTTTCCTGATTCATTATGGAATTTGTACCTATGGTATTCTACAAGCTGCAAAGAGAATTTTTCATAATCAAAAAGCGACAGTTATAAGTAAAAAACAAAGCTATTTATTCAATGGTTTTATTCAGGTAATGTTGTTAGGTTTGATATTACAACCAGAAAAAGCAGAAACAGATATTATCATAACCGGGCTAACATTTATTAATCTCAATCTCATTATTTGGCTGACAGTATTTATTTTACCTGTTACTCAGAATATTCAAGAATGGAGTAGATATAGTTATCAAAACAATAACCAGAGATATGTTAAATCCTATTTTAAATACTTTCGCAAAGATTTAATTTGGGGTGAAAAAAGTCCTGCTAAACTTGCAATCATCATTAATCTGTTAATTACTACCATACCTGTAATTATTTGGGTTACTTTTGTTCAGGAAAATATGGATATTACCAGTAAATTGACTGCTTTATTAGTCATAGCAATATGTACTACTTGGATGTTGATTTTTACTTTGGTGATACAACTAATGTCCTTGTCAAAAAATCTACATACCTATATGTGGGTATTTGGTAGTGCAGGAATGACCATTTTCTTACCTATGGTGAGTTATTCACTACATATTCCCGACATTTTCAATGTTTTTACGGTGTTATTCACTAATTTTGCGGTTTTATCCCTGTTAAATTGGCAATTTAACCAGCAAGTCCGGTTTTTGGGTGAGTCCGCAACTAAGGCTTTATTGACAGGTGACTAGGGACTGGTGACTGGTGACTGGGGATAAATAATACTAAACTCTTGCCTTTTGCCTTCTTTTACCTATTCCCTGTTCCCTGTTCCCTAAAATAGTGTATAATTCTGACCTCAATAGGTTCAAAATCAAAATTATGACTATGCTTCCTAATTTGCAACGTGCATTTACTAACCGCAATGTTTTAAAAGTAATTAGCGGTTTAAACAATTTTAACGCTGAAAGTGTTGCTGCTACTGTAAAAGCGGCTGATTTGGGTGGTGCAACTTTTGTTGATATCGCTGCTGATGCGGCTTTGGTACATTTAGCTAAAAGTTTAACCAGCTTACCAGTTTGTGTTTCTGCTGTTGAACCAGAAAAGTTTGTAGAAGCTGTAGCTGCTGGTGCTGATTTAATTGAAATCGGTAATTTTGATTCTTTCTACGCTCAAGGTCGCAGATTTGAAGCTGAGGAAGTTTTGGCACTAACTCAGCAAACTCGCGCTCTGTTACCAAACATCACTCTATCTGTGACTGTTCCCCATATTTTAACTTTGGATCAGCAAGTACAACTGGCTGAAGATTTGGTTAAAGCTGGCGCTGATATTATCCAAACTGAAGGCGGTACTAGCAGTCAACCCACTCACCCCGGTACTTTGGGTTTAATTGAAAAAGCTGCTCCCACTTTAGCCGCAGCTTATGAAATTTCCCGCGCTGTTTCTGTACCTGTTTTGTGTGCGTCTGGTATTTCTAATGTGACTGCACCTTTGGCTGTTGCTGCTGGTGCTGCTGGTGTGGGTGTGGGTTCTGCTATTAACCAACTCAATAGCGAAATCGCAATGATCGCTGCTGTACGTGGTTTGGTGGAATCTTTAGCTACTGCAAATATTCGCACTTTTGCATAAATAGAAGGCAGGAGGCAGGAGGCAGGAGGTAAATATTTCCTCTCCTTTACTCCGCACTCCTAGACACTAAAGACTTTTTCAGTAAACCCTAAATACAAAAAACGCAGATAGATTCAGATGGTTATAAATTATTTTTTGTCAAGAGTTTATTTGTACTTCCCATTTTTTTAGTCCAATTTCCCCCTAAAATTGGTGCAAGCAATATCTATTTTTTCTCAGTGTTTTTAAAGGATGATTTAAGTATAGATTTTGCAAATGCTTGTATATCAAAGGTCTAAAAATGCCAATTTTCGATATTTTGAAAATTGAACATACTAACCGTAGGATTATGAAATTATAGCAAATGCCGGAAAGTATTGCAATACCGTGAATAAATAAAAATTATTCTCAATAATAAGTTAAGAAATGTTAAGAAAAAGTCATCAACATATTTGAATATAAAAACATAATTGCAGCATCTATAATATAGATTTATAGCTAGTGATATTATTGTGTAGAATTTATGGAGTAAAAGTATTGTCTTTTTTAAAAGAATATTTACTTTATTAAAAAACGCCTGAGCTTGAGGTAGTATTAATATGTTTTAACCTTATACTTCTCATTCTCTTCCCTTCTTGCTTTGCGGCTTTGCGTCTTTGCGTGAGATTAAAAAACCTGGTTTATTTACCAAAAAATCGCTGTAATTAGATGTAGAATTCAAACTACCCAAAATTACACCCAATTGTACACCAAGCATTCCCAAAACTATACTAGATAACCAATATATTAAAGCTATGGTTGTATTGCCTTGATCTATCTGGCTAAAAGTTTCTAATCCAAAAGTCGAAAAAGTAGTATAAGCACCGCAAAAACCAGTGGTAATCATTAATCGAATTTCTGGTGACAAACTTTTAAATTTTTGTTCATTGAGTGTGTAAAACAAAGCAATCATAAAACAGCCACTAACATTAATAAAAAATGTGCCATAATAAGACAAGTTTTGAGAAAAAATTGATTTAGCTAATTCGGTAATGTAATAACGTCCTAAAGCACCAGGAATAGCACCTAAAGAAATAGAGATGACAGTACGAAAAAAAATATTTTTCATGATGCAAATTTCTTGATTTATTAATTCGATTTTGATAAAATTAGTATTTTGCTAAAATCCATCTATTTAATCCTTCAGCTATGAGATAGGAGTCCTATAATATAAAAAAATTGGCAAAGTAACTTCCTAAAATAATACCAACTACCGCTAAAAATGCACTTCCTATCCAGTAAAAAATAGTCGCTCTTTGTTTACCATTTCGCCACAGATTTAATGTATCATATCCGTAGGTAGAAAATGTGGTATAAGAACCCAAAAAACCAGTTCTTACAAATAAATCTATCTGAGGTGGAAAGTCTTTAATTTCCTGAAATAAGGTGAACGAAAAACCCATTAATAAACAACCTGTAAAATTGATAATAAAAGTGCCGTAAGGAAAATTTGCACCCATATATTTTTTACAGAACTCTGTTAAATAGTAGCGAGTCACAGCACCAGGAATAGCACCAAAAGATATGGACAGTACAGCAATTAAAGTCATATTCAGTATTTAGGGAATAGGGAATAGGGAATGGGGAATAGGGAATCATTCATTTTTTACCCAGTCACCAGTCCCCAGTCCCCAGTCACCTCTCCTAACTTAAACAATCTTTTAAGGCATAAATTACTTTATCTTGTTGTTCCTGGGTGAGTTCTGGGAACATTGGTAAAGATATGACTTGATGAGATGCTTGTTCAGATATTGGTAGTTGTCCTGGCTGATAACCAAGAGTTTTGTATACTGGCTGTAAGTGTAGAGGTAGGGGGTAGTATAGCATGGTGCTAATTCCTTGATCTTGGAGTTGTGTTCTTACCCAGTCTCGATATTTAGAGGTTGCACCGTTTCGTTCTTCACTGGAAACGCGGATAGTATATTGATTCCAAACAGCTTCTCCCCCTAATAATTCTTGGGGGGGGATAATACCGGGAATTTGACTCAGGTGTTGATAGTAGTAAGTAGCTATTTGTTGTCTGTTTTTGTTCCAGATGTCTAAATAACGGAGTTTAATCTGTAAAATTACCGCTTGAATGGCATCTAAACGACTGTTAACTCCGATTTCTTCATGAATATATCTGATTTTGCTGCCATGTTCTCTAAATATTCTTAGTTTAGCGGCGATCGCACTATCGTTAGTGGTAATTGCACCCCCATCACCGCAACCCCCAAGGTTTTTGGTAGGGTAAAAACTAAAACATCCAATATGACCAATACTACCAACTTTCTGATTTTCCCAACTTGCACCGGTGGCTTGAGCGCAATCTTCAATTACTGCTAAATTATGAGATTGGGCGATCGCCATCAAAGCTGTCATATCCACAGGTAAACCAAATAGATGCACTGGAATAATAGCCTTAGTTTTCGGTGTAATAGCTGACGCTATTTGGGTAACATCCAAATTAAAGGTAGTAGCATCAATATCAACAAAAACAGGAGTTGCACCCACAGCACTAATGACTTCAGTGGTAGCAAAAAAGGAAAAAGGTGTAGTAATAACTTCATCCCCTGTACCTATATCTAAAGCACGTAAAGCCAGATATAAAGCATCAGTACCGGAATTACAAGCAACACATTCACTCACACCATGATAAGCTGCAAACTGTTGTTCAAAATCTTCTACCGCTGGACCACCGATATAACGGCCAGAACTGAGAACTTCTAAAACAGCACTACTTACTTCGGCAGCGAGGGCGGCATATTGCTGTTTAATATCAAATGCAGGAACGGAATTTACACTTTGGATCATAGTTCTTTTTTTATCGGAAAATTCAAAAGATACCCTGTTATGGGTGAGATTGACTTTCTCAAGTTTGAATTTTTTAATTATTGGTGTATGGGTTGTTTTTAGTAGGATATCGCAGGATTTAGATAAACTATGGCAGATTTAGTGAAATTGGATAGTGTAGATTTAGTTTTGACTGTGGCTTTAATGGCGATCGCCATTGGTTTATCTATCTGGGAAAATTTAGGAATAGCATTAAACCTAGCTATCGCCACCTTTAGAACCATCCTCCAACTGATAGTTTTAGGATATGTCTTAGAATTCATTTTTGCTATTGATAATATTTGGGCAGTTTTGAGCATTTTAACAATCATGCTCACAATTAGCGCGATTGTTACACGAAACCGTATCAGTCAAAAAATTCCTCTGTTATTACCTATAATTTGGGTATCTATTTTTATCAGTACATCTTTAATTTTGGTTTATACCAACGTTCTAATTATTCAACCTGAGCGATGGTATGAACCACGTTATTTAATTCCCTTGGGTAGTATATTAATTGCCAATGGGATGAATGCAGCCACCATAGCAGCACAAAAGCTAGTTAGCTCCATTAATCAATTCCCCACAGAAATAGAAACTCATCTGAGTTTAGGGGCAACACCAGAACAAGCCATAAAAAAATATCGTCAAGAAGCGGTTAAAGCTGCATTTATGCCTACCCTAAATCAAATGATGCTTATTGGTATGGTGACAATACCTACTTTTACCAGTGGACAATTATTAGCTGGAGTCCCCACTTTGGACGCTGTATCTTATAACATTTTAGTAATGTTTATGGTCGCTGTAGTAAATCTAATCACGACCATTTTCCTTACCAAAACACTATACCGTCAGTTTTTTAATCATGCCATGCAATTGGTGAAGTAGATAGGAGTCAGGAGGGGCGAACGGCCGTTCGCCCGTACAGGAGTCAGGAGAAAAGTCCATTCTCAATTCTCCATTCTGTCGTAAGTTGATGTCACATTGGGAAGTCTAGCTTGTTCCCAGCTCTGAAAGACCGTGTGAAAACCACTCACAATCATATAAGCACTAAAAGTCAACAAAGAAATATATGTAATAATCCTAATCTTACGTTCTATTTGTTGGCTTCGATCAATGGTTTTTTCATTCTCTGAGTTTTTCATAAAAATATATGCGCTTCGCTTAATAATACAAAACGGCGACTTCTCCCTAATAGTTATCAGAATACCCACAATTACATACAAACTATCAATGAACAAGCCCTAACTTGATTGATTACACATAGGCAATTATAGTTATTTTTTTGACCTATTAAAGTTAGATACCGAAAAATTACTTAAATCTTAACTAACTATTAATTAGGACTTGCAGTTCGCGTAGCGTGCCGTCAGGCATATAAATGTAAAACCTAGATAAATCAAAGGGTAGAGAGTGATAAAGAGGAAAAAAACTGCCAGAATTTTGAAAGTTATACCTGAAAAAACCGTGAATTTTGGGACTAAGAAATCCAAAAATTTAGGGATGACAGATAGCTGAAACTATTCCCTATTCCCTATTCCCTATTCCCTATTCCCTATTAAGAGCCTCAACGAACAGAGTTTTTCAGCAAACCCTAATTAAATAATAATTGATAATTTTGATAATTGATTGTACATTTATTGTGGTAAACTGTTAAGTGAATGAAAATTCAAATAATCAAGTTAGACCTGGCGTGAATTGTGTGGTAGGGATTACCGAACAAAATTAAGTTCACCACTAACTGACAACGTAAAATATGGTAAACTAAATAAGTTAAGACTAGCTTTACCAAAAAAAAGACCAACGCGCCAGTAACAATAGCTAACTGGAAAGCAGTTTTAATAAAGCATTTACTCTAATAAAATCTGAAGTACATAGATATTTTATGACTCAACAAGTGATTCACCCTATGGTGAAATTGCAGCGAAATGTGCAATCACTCGTAGAATCCAACATAATTAAGACAACGGATAGCATCTGGAAAATTGCCTTACTCTATGGCGATGACTGGCAGCACTGGAAACAAGAACTACTAGATTTTGGTTTTAGTATGCAAGATCCCATCGGGGATTTATTGGTAGTCGAAAATTGGGACGAGGATTAAACACCAAGAACAAAAACAAAGGACTGAAATATGGGGTGGGTGATGTACCCATTACCCATCACCCATGAGCAGCAGACATCAAAGCCTTAGCCAACTCCTGGGCTGTTTGATAGCGATCGCGTGGTATAGGTTCAGTAACACGTTCGATCACTGCCCGTAGATCAGGGGTAATAGTCGGTATATTTCTCAATTCAAAGCAGAAACCCTTGCCTCGTTGCCGCATGAATTTTAGTGGGCTTTGCCCAGTTAACAGATATACAAGTGTTGGACCAATTGCATATAAATCAGATTGTGTCAGAGGTTGTCCCCTTTCTTGTTCAGGAGCGCAGTAACCCTCTGCGCCTATTCTAGTTCCTGCTTTTTCTGGGGTTGTTCCTATTTCTTTGACTGCACCAAAATCTAAAACAACAATTCGGTTATTGGCATTTCTCACCATCAGATTAGCTGGTTTAATATCCCGATGAATTAAAGGTTGTTCTTGGTTATGGAGATAATCTAGGATATCACAGGTTTGAACCATCCAAGAGATTGCTTGATGGGGTGTAACAGGTCCGGTACTTTGTATCCGCTTTTCCAAATCTTGACCGTGAATTAACTCCATAGCCAAGTATTTTTTACCACCTTCCACAAAAAAATCATAATATTTGGGAACGCCTGGATCATGGAGAGATTTGAGAGTATTTGCCTCTCGTTCAAATAATTCTCTGGCTTTGGCAATTTTCGCCATATCAGCATTCATTTGTTTAAGTACCAGGAGTTGGGGTGTTCCCGTAGTTTTTCCGGTAGCATCCCAAGCGAGGTAGGTTGTACCCATACCTCCTTGTCCCAGAACTCGTAAAATTTGATAATGACGAATACCCTTGAGGACAGTTATCGGTTGACCACAATGGATACAAAAAATATTATTGGGAGAGTTACCCTCATGTTGACAAGGGGAAATATTTGACTTAGTTTCCTGGTTTTTGGGTGTCCAAGGGGAAATAGTAGGTTCAGAGATATCCTCAAGCTGAAATTTCAGTATTGGTCCACCTTGTGCTAGTTGCAACAAAGAATTATCAGGAATTGTACTTTTAGTGATCAGAGTACCATTGAGAAAAGTACCGTTTGTACCTTGGCTGATCACCTGCCACACATCACCTTTGTTACCTCCAGTTAACTGCTTGAGTTCCAGATGATACCGAGAAACTAAATTATCATTTAAAACCACGTGATTATCAACCGCGCGGCCGATGCGGATCACGGTAGACATTTCAAAACACCACTGCCGAACGGGTGTTTTATAATGTTGGTCTAGTAGGGTCAAAGTAACCACAAGAAAGCCTAAATAATTAGTAGTTTATTGTCAAATTTGCTGATTAGGAGAAACCTTTAAACGAATGAGTATACCTGTAATGTTATCGTGACCATTGTATTCATTTGCTAGATCAATCAATTCACTTAAACCTGATTCCAGATTAGAACCAGAATTCAGTAGAGGAGCTAAATGGGTTTGGTAATTCTGTTCTACTAAATCATTGTCTGATAAACCGTCCGAAACTAACAACAATAAAGTATCTTCCCTAATTTCCAAAAAATCTACTTCCGGGTGGACAAAGTTTATATCCCTTGGACCGAGTGCTTGGGTGAGTTGATAAGCGTCTGGTCTTTGATAAGCAATACTTGGTTCTACACCTTTAGCAATTTCCCGCTGTCCAACTTCGTGATCTACTGTCATTTGTTGTAGTCCGAATTTGCGAGTAAAACGATATAGACGACTATCTCCTACATGAGTGAATGCTAATTTAGTGTTTTGCACTAGCAACATCACTAGAGTAGTACCCATACGGCCAACACCGGAACGAGAACCTTTCTGGTTGAGATCATAAATTGCTTGGTTAGCTAATAAAACTCCCTTTTTGATAGTGTCTGCTGAAGGTAATTCCTCATCATCAGTCCAGTTTTCTTTAAAGTATTCTTTGAGGGTGTTTACTGCTAATTCACTAGCTACTTCTCCCCCTGCGTGTCCACCCATACCATCGCAGAGAATATACAAACCCTTACCTTGTACATAACGTTTTCTGGGTAGTTCTAATTTGCGTTCAATACTTTCTATACCAAAATAGTCTTCGTTGTGATCTCTCTGTTTACCTACATCTGTACGTCCTGTATCTTCTAAACTCCTTAATTGCATGGAGAGGATGATAGTGGGTGTGTCTTCATTTTTTTCCATGCTGCTCCAGTCTTCATCTTGTAGTATTGTCACAGAAGAGGGATTTTGTATTTGTGTGGTAGATGTAGATACTGTTGTTGAGGAAGGCTGTAGTTCTGTGGCTATTTCTTCTAACCTTGTTTTCAATTCTTCTATGGTGCTAATTTTATCTGTTTCTAAGTCTGTTAACATCTGCACCATTGAACCTAGTTCAGTCCGTTGAGACTGTTTACACAAGCTGTACCATAAACGCCCCAGGGCTTTAACTCCTATTGTGTTTGTGGGTGAGTTATCTGTGGATGTAGCTGTGTATAATCTTTTCAATCCTAGTGTTTGGTCATCATCTAAACATAAATTTGAGATGTTCAATAAGCTATGACGGCAATTGACTGTATCTAAAATATTCCATAGCTGTACCATTTGATAACACCAGTGTAGGCGCTGTAAGGGGTGAGTGTTTTGATCTTGCCATCCATCTAGTAATGACTGCCAGTGATTACGGTCTTCTATTAAGACGAATTGTATATTATCTTGCTGCCAAGCATCGTGAATTACGGGAATAGCTGGGGGTATTTCATCCTGTAATTTTACGTAAGCCTGTGCTAATTTTGGTATGCCAATTACACTTAATGAAGGGATGACTAAACCCTGTGGTTGATTTTCCTTTATCGCTTCTAGGGGTGAAATTTGGAAAGGTTGACAATCTAAAACGCTGACGATAAATTGAGTGTTACCAGGTAGACTTTCGGCATTAGATAAGGGTTCTAGGAGTTGATAGCGTTTACCCCTGTCTATAAATGAACCAATATTTAGCTTGGCGAGGTAGTCTTGTCCTGCTTTTGCTTGTAGTAGTTTTTCGTCTTCAACTGGTACGTGTTCGAGTTGGTTTTGTGTAATAATTGCTAACCAAAGAGTGCCGCTTTCCGCACCACATTCTTTACAGTAGCGAGTGTTAAAAGAAACATCTGCACCACATTTAGGACAGGTTTTGTTAGTCAAGGATGTGCCGCAACTCTGACAAAACTTGTTGTCATTAGGGTTTTCAAATTTGCAATCAGGGCAAATTAGCATAGTAGAAATTCCTTGGTTGTGGTTCTAAGATGCTTCTAGCCTTTACTGTTCCCAGTGTCACATTTAGCAACCCCTGATGACAGAGGATAGATAGTAAATTGTACATTTATCCCAGAAGATCGGGAATAGAAAAATTTTGACTCACTCCCCCTGGCAAATAGAGATGGAGGGGAAAGTAAATTTTATACCATATAAACCATATAAATTGACAGGTAATGATCAAAAATAAAAAACAAAGATTTGTAGGTTTGTCACTCCTAACTCATAAAACCTTAAACCTGTGTAGTGTGGTAAATTCCGGAGTTTTAGATTTTTTTTAACTCATTTTTTTTAACTCTTGGATCTCTGAAGGTGTGAGAGTACGCCATTCACCTAATCCTAAACCATCTAATTTTAAGTGAGCTATACTGACTCTAATTAGGCGTAAGGTGGGGAAACCTACGGCGGCTGTCATCCTTCTTACTTGACGGTTTTTACCTTCGGTAAGGGTCATTTCTAGCCATGCTGTGGGGACGTTTTTTCTGTACCTGATGGGAGGCTGGCGATCGCCAACTATGGGTTCTTCTAAAAATAGCTTAACTTGGGCAGGACGGGTACAATAATCTTTAATTTCTACCCCAGTACATAATTTTTGGATCGCTTGGGTATCAGGAATACGTTCTACTTGTACCCAATATGTCCGTTTATGGCCGAAGCGGGGGTTAGCAAGGCGATTTTGCATTCTACCATCGTTGGTTAATAACATCAACCCTTCACTATCCCAGTCTAAACGTCCAACGGGGTAAATGTCGGGAATGTTTATATATTCTTTCAGGGTGATGTGTTTGGGTGACTCTTGGGTAAATTGACTTAAAACGCCGTAGGGTTTATGGAAGATGATGTATTTAAAGTTATTGGGCATTGGGCATTGGGCATTGGGCATTGGGCATTGGGCATTGGGCATTGGGCATTGGGCATTGGGCATTGGGCATGGGGCATGGGGCATGGGGCATGGGAAATAAAGCAAAAACTGCCGAATTACCGCCAAATTACCGCCAGGGAATAAATTCCCTGTCTAATAGCTAAAGTCGGTTAAAACCGACTACTACCATCAATTCTAAATTCTCTTCATTCTTCATTCTAAATTCTAAATTCTAAATTCTTCACTCTTCCTCAAAACTGTGAGTTGTAAATTTCAAGGTGCGGCAATTTTCATTAACTGTTCTGAGAATATGATCGGGAACTGGTTGTGATAAGTTAACTTGTATTTCTAGGGTAATTTTTACTTCTGCATCTACTAAACCAGTTAGATGTTGTATGACTTCTTGGGAAATTACGCTTATGTCTCTGGAAATTCTGACTGGATCTAATTCTACTACACCATAAAAACGACTAATTTGTTTTTCTGGGGTTATGGTGGTTGTATAAGTAGGAGTACCGTTTGTTTCTTGTACTTTTACCGATGTACTACCATTTAGTATCGTGCTATTTTTTTCTGAAGTTTGAATTTTAGCAGTTTGATTTTGTAGTTTTGCTTGTTCTGTTTGAATTTGTTGTAATGCTATTTCTGGTTTGACTATTAACCCTATTTGACTGGAATTAATAGTAATGTGTTCACTACTTTTTAATCCTAAATATTTCTGTTTGTTTTCATCATAACTATCAGCATAGGCAAAGTTTTCTGTAAGTAGTATTTCCCCTATTCCTTGCTGAATAGAATTAATTAAAACTTGTTGATTTTTTAATCTGGATAAATATAAATAGTTACTTAAATAACTCCATAATTTGCTGATTTCAATGTGGTGATTATTATTCCAAATAAAGGGGTTTAAAATTGATTCTTTTAAAATTTTTGGTGCTATTTTAGTGATTAAATATTCTTCATTGATGGCTTTACGACTTGCACGTAATATAAAAGAATCTGTTCCTGGTGATAATTTTAATTCTTCCCAAGTAATGCTATCCTGGGGGTTTTCTTGGGTGGGAACTAATAACCATTGATAGGTTTCTAAAATTGATTTATCAACATTTTCATTTGTGTTTTTCTGTTTAGTTTCTGCTTGTTTTTCTTGGAAGGTGTCTAAATTTAAGATGTTTTCTTTTTTCTCTCTAATGATTGAATTCCATGCTAAATATTGACTGACGTTTTCAAATAATATATCCAGTTTTGTCTGATCTGGAGCAATAAATAATAATTGATTTTTGCAATATCGAGGACTTGTACCTTTTGTGTTTAAAATGTTATTTACTGCTGTATATGCTGGACTTTCTTTACTTTTGCTGGTGTGGGGATATTGGGGACCTAATATTACTAATCTTACCCCCATGTTTTCATCGTCGAGGATGTCGTTGGTGTTGTTGGTTGTAAAAATGTGAGTTCCTGTAAATTCACCCTTTTCTTTGTCTTTTTTAATACGGTTTATTATTTCTTCTATCAGTCTTTCTTTATCTGCTAATATCTGACTTGCTCTTTCTTGGGCGGTTCTGGTGACGTTGGGTTGGGTGGATATCCAATATCTGTTACCTTCACCGATGTATAAATATGTGGCTCTGTCTCCTAATCTTCTCAAGGCATCCCCAAAGGTGGCGGTACTTTCTCCCGGTTGCACACATCCTAATTTTATACGTCGGTCTTCTAAGCCTCGGTTAGCTGCTTGGAGGGTGGGGGCTGAACCCATGTAAATGGTGCGGGTGACACGGCGAGAGGCTGAATATCTTCCCAGGTTTGAGTTTTGGGCATCGAGAAGGACGGGGAGGGAGTTTGTTCCGTCTACGTCTTTTTCGATGACGGGTAGCCAAGAATCTTCTAAATAACGTGTTAATTCTGACTGAATTTCTGATGTGGAAATCGGTACATTTGCGGGGAGGATCATTAAACTGCGATCGCCTTCTTGCCATAATGCGTTAATTACTTTAGCCATTAATCGCAGTACACCCCTAGTTCTTTGGAATTTATCTAAACTTGACCAGTCGCTGTAGAGTCTATCAAATAATTCAGGGTGGATGGGATAAGCCTGTTTTAGTCTTCTTTCATAGTCTGCTTCTCGACATTCTAAGGGAAATTCCTGAGACTGATGGCGGTACATATCACTAAAAGCACGGACTACCGCATCACGGGATACAAATAAATTCGGATCGGTAATGGGTTGAAATAAACGACGGCGGACTATTTCAAAACTTTCTTCTGCTGAAGCTGGCCGCCAGGGAGATTCAACCCGCCCAATGGCATTTTTGAGACGGTTTAAAGCCTCTACTCCTCTTTCTCCGCCCATTTCTATCTTAGATTCGGGAATACTCACCACTAATAGGGTGTTTTTGGCGTTTTTCGCCGATTCACTCAAGGTTTGGGCAAAGGTAAAGTGGGTGTCAAATGTACCACCGGCTAAGTCTTTTTCTTCATGGAGTTGACGGGCGTAAGCTATCCACTCATCTATTAAAATTAAACAAGGCGAAAAACGATTAAATAAATCCGTTAATATATCACCGGGGTTAGTAGCGGTTTCGTCAGCTTGGCGGATCATTTCGTATCCTTCTTTACCTCCCAGTTGCCAAGCTAATTCACCCCAAAGGGTTTTAACTACAGTACCATCTTTTTTAGTTGCAGGTTGTCCAGGGGGAATTTTGTTACCAACAAGAATGGCGATATTTACAGAGGGAGGCTGGGAAACGCCAGCAGCAGTAAATACAGGTTCAGTACCGGGTAAGTCTTCAGCGGAAACACCGAAGAATAAATGAAATAAAGCTAACATGGCGTGGGTTTTACCACCACCGAAGTTAGTTTGTAACTCAATGACGGGATCTCCACCTAAACCGGAGAGACGTTTTAAGGCGTTTGTTAACAGTTGTTGTAAACCATTGGTTAAATAGGTACGGCGAAAAAATTCCGTAGGGTTGCGGTATTCATCAGAACCTTCATCTTTATAAACTTGCCAGAGATCGGCGGCAAATTCCGCAGCTTCATAACGTCCTGATGTAACATCTGGGTGGGGTGTGACGACTTCGCGCCAAGGTTTTAAACCTGTTTGGGGGTTAGTATCAATTATATTATTAGCTTTGCGGGTTTCACGGCGTGGCTGTTCTTCCAAGCGTAACCGCAAAACTTCTAGTTTTTGTTTATCTACTTCATCGGCTTGGGGTGCGGAAATGGCGGTTAATAATCGGCTAATGCTATCTAGGGCGCGGTAGGTGTCATCTGTAGAGAATGGTTCATTATGCGCCCAGGCGTTGCGAGCATTCATTAACTCACTAACCAGACTTCTTTCAGCGTGACCTAAAGTTTGTTTAAATACTTCATTCCATTGATTCCAGACAACTTTCAGTAATTCTGAGATATCCTGGGTTAAAATTTTAGCAACAGAACGGTTGAGGGTACGATCTTCTTTAAAAGCATCATTTACCCAATTTTTACCATATTTAGCTTGCATTTCCCGTGCCACAAAGGGATGTAAACCAGCTAGTAGTAAGTCTAAGCCTCGTCCTACCCGTTCTCTGTTACTGATAGCCATTACGTTGTTTGAATAATGATGTGATTATTGTAGCACGATGTTGAATGAGGAGATCAAGGAGTCAGGAGTCAGGAGTCAGGAGAATGAGAATTTATTGATAGTCGGTTTTAACCGACTTTTGCTATTAGACAGGGAATTTATTCCCTGGCGGTGTTGTGGGCGGTGTTGTGGGCGGTGTTGTGGGCGGTGTTGTGGGCGGTAATGTGGGCGGTGTTGTGGGCGTTATGATGGGTGATATGATGGACGGTTTTTATCTCACACAAAGATACAAAGATACAAAGGTGCAAAGGTATTGATGATTTGGTTATGGTATTTTTTAATTTTTTTTAATTATGGTGTTTTAGGCGATCGCCTCTACATTAAGAATTGAGAATGAAGAATTATATAATATGAATAAACTCCCTTTCCACCCGCCAGGGAATAAATTCCCTGTCTAATAGCTAAAGTCGGTTAAAACCGACTATCAATAAATTCTAAATTCTAAATTCTAAATTCCTAATTCTAACGTTCCCTGAGTCACGTTACCCCCAAATTCCTGAGATAACCTTGATATTTCTGTCCAGGATGTTACTAAGCTGTTATATCCTATTGCTTCCTTACTCCAACCTTTTCTATCGCAGATATTATATAAACGATAGGCTAAATCTCTGGCTATTTCTGCCTCAGTACCTATTTTCCCTAACATCTCTGCGGTTTTGAGTTCTCCTTGGGTTTCTAGGGTGTGTATTAAATATTGGGTAATTTCCCACTGGGATGTACGCTTATCGGTGTCTATGTTCCAGTTTTCCGGTAATTCTTCCCTTTGCAAAAGTCTCACTTTCCCGCTTTTTGCTGCTAAAATTCCCCCAGTCACTAACCCTTGTATACTCGTGTTTCTGGCTTTGGATAGGGTTTCTGCTTCTCCATATTCCCCTTCCTTGTATTGGTTTTGTTCAAACCATGTCAACGCCCAACGAGTATCAGCGTCAAATTCTCCCTCTTGTTCTGTAAAATACTCATCTAACATTTGATTAATCAGTTGTAATGCTGTCCTGACTCGTAAAGGTGTACCGTCGGTTTCCGTTACTTGTTGATATTGGGAAAATACCGCCATTCCTGGACCTATACTAGCTTGGGCTAAGTCTACGGGGGCGATGTTCCCTTGTTGTAAGGTTTTCAAGGCTTGGGGAAGTTGGCGCTTGAGTTCGTTGAGAAGTTGACGACGGGTAGCTGTGGGGGCATTTGCTGGACGTTGCCTACATACTAACACTATTGATGATGCTAAGGCATTTGTACCAATAGCTACACTACGTCCACTACGTTCTGTACTTACTGGCCATGTACCAGTAATGGCAAAACCAGCTTTTATTAAACCTTCTAGCATGGTTTCCCAACCAGTGGAAGCTGTTAATTTATCAGAACTTTGATTTTTTTCATCGGTTTCTGATTCTGACTGTTTGAAGGCATAATATGCAGTAATTGGATAGTCAGGATGGGCGGTTTCTTGCATTCTTTGAAATGCTTCCCCTAACCCAGTTTCAAAAAATTCTTTAGCCTTGTTTTTATCACCACCAAAGCGATAAGGTGTAGCTACTAATTCTCGTTCTTTAGGGGTAAGTAAAGTATTACAAATATCTGGATAAAGTTTACCAATGGAACGACGCAACCAGACATAAAAAAAGTCTGCTAAATCTGCATAACTAATATTATCGTAATATGGTGGATCTGTGGAAATAATAGAATAATTAACTTGTTGATTAATAACAGTAGCATCTAATTGTATGACCTTACCTGATGTATAACAATTAATTGTTAAAAGTGATTTAGAAACTAATTCAATAGCTGTATCTAACCAGTTACCACAGGAATTACTAAATATATTAACTTCTGTAAAATCCCATACCATTGGTAATGCTTGACGTGCGAAAGTATTACGAGTAGCTTCTACCGTCTGTCGCCAACTTGTAAGTGATGACCAAGCATCAGCACTTCTATCAACACCAAAACCTAAATAAGTTGCCACAGCATCAGCGTAAGCAGTCGCACCTTTTCCACCTTCAGAAAGGGGTAAATTATCATCAACAATTCCGGCATTTATAGCATCAAGTTTAACTTTTTCCCGTGCTTCTATGACTAAATCACTAAAATTTGTTAACGCTACAAGTTGACGATTTGTGAATAAATCACCATAGGTTGGCATTCCATAAATTTGAGGACGAATATCACGAGTATTATCTGGAAGTGGTGCTTCCGGTTTCCATTCTGGTTGTTCAGAAAAAGCGACTTTAATATGTTCATCATTGGGAGAAATATAAACCCGTTCTTTTTTACCCTCCGCAACAATAGCCATTAAATCAGCATTCATTCTTCCCGCTTTACCCTCACTGCGGATATAATCAAAACCTACAGGAGTTTGACAACAAACACAAACCGCACCCTTACGGTTAACCGTTCCTTCCGGTATTTCACCTTTACCAGTTTTCACAGTAAAATTAATTAAAGGTGGTATTTGACTACGATCAATAACTGATTCTACCCACGCTTCCTTACCCTTTTTTGTTGATAGTTGAAAAGAACGTACTAAAGGCATTTTTGCACCACATCCAGGGTTAGGACATTTCACATTTCGCGCCCACAACCAAGCAATCACAGTAGCTTTTTCTCCGCCTTTTTCCGGTGGTAAATTCACATCAGGATATAAATGACCAATCTTTTTAAAAGCCTGTTCCCGCATCCATTGACCATAATATTTCACATCCGCCGCTAACCCTTGCGCCCCATACCATTTAGCGGTTTTTAATTGTTGTTTAATATCGGGATTTATAGGCGGTTGATCTTTAAATTTTGGCGGTATTTCTATTAATGCTTTAGTAATTAAAACTGCCACCGGGTTTAAATCACTACCATAAGCCGTTAAACCTAATCTTTGTCCCTCTAAAGGAATTGAACCACCACCACAAAAAGGATCATAAATTGGTGGTGCATATTGCTGTAAATATTCCCTCACCGCTTGGGGTTTTGTCGGTGGTTCTTCGTTCCTATTCCACGCTAAACAACGGGCAATTTCTTTCTGTGCTTTTTCAATAATTTCTGATTTATTAATTTCATCCCAGGAAACCAAACCGGTAACTTTTTGTTCGGTTTTACCCTTTTTTTCTGTTATAATAATAATCTGACCAATAATTTCAAATAACCGCTGTCTTTCCGCTTCCTGTGCTGCTTCGGTGGGGAATTTGTCAGGATGACTACTAGGATCATCCACCAACGACGCAAATATCACCGCGCGACAAGCTGCTAAAGGTCTTCTAGCCCACCATAGATGTAAAGTTGAAGGATGTCCATGTCTGATTGACTTTTCCCTTGCAGATTCTTGATTAATGGCTTCTAAGGGTAAAGCAACCTCTATCAACTTCTTTTTATAGGACATGGTGAGTAAGGAGTCGGAAGACCTGAGTTAACTATTTAAAGTATGGAAAATTTTTAGGAGGTAGGGATCTAGCAAAGCTAAACCCCTACAGGGAGTCAGGAGATTTTTATAATAACATACTTTTCTGGGTTTGGATCATTTTCTCATGAAGTTTACAATTCTTAATATAGATCCCCGACTTCTATAACTATTGATAATTTGATACATAGATTTAAAAAAGAAGTCGGGGATCTGTTCTTTTAATCAGGATGTCCAGGATTTAAGGATTTACAGGATGTTGTTGATAGGTTGTTTGTGAATGTTTGATGTTGTTATTTGTCTGATAGCGAAGCGTGGCGTAGCCATATCAGGATTTTCAGGATTTAAGGATTTACAGGATGTTGTTGATAGATTGTTTGTGAATGTTT
>RDXV01000140.1 GCA_004292695.1 Nostocales cyanobacterium
CCACCTACTGGATATTCCACCCCAGCACGGGAACGTTCCCCTAGCATAAAAGCTACTTCCGGGGCAATTGTTCCTTCAGCCTTCAAACCCGATAATAAAAAGCATTCCAGGTCAATTAGTCGCCTTACCCAAGGGTCTTTAATAGTAGCATCCATTACCTTACCTACAGAACTTTGTACTATAGGTAAATGAAAGAGCATTTTTCCCAGAGATGGTAAATAACGTTGTAATAACAGGGGGATAACTTGCCAATCTGACCTTAGTGCTAAAGTAGGAATACCTTTCATTGCGTCGTAAAGTTCTAAAAGACGCTGTTCAAACTGTTGAAATTCCTTAGCACCAGTGGGGGTAATTTTTGCTAATTCCTGACGATAACGTTCCGCATTACTATAAACTGCAAAAGTACCTTCAGGAAAGTGATAATGTCCCAAAGGATCGTAAGGTATTACTGAGAGAGTTTCACCAATAGTATCAAGAATTTGTTTGAGGGGATTTAAACTTTGATCACCACTTAAACCACAATAAAAGGAGGGTCCAGAATCAAATTCAAAACCACGTCGTTTAAATGTATGTGCTGCACCACCGGGAATAGAATGACTTTCACAGACTATCACCCGTTTTCCATAACGTGCCAGTAAAGCGGCCGCAGATAAACCACCGATACCACTACCAATTACAATAATATCAGTCATTAGTTATTAGTTATTAGTTATTAGTTATTAGGTTATTTATATAATATCATCACCAATTACCAATTACCAATTACCAATTACCAATTACCAATTACCAATGATAGATCAACAACCACAAAAAGAAGAACCATTGATTAAATTAGTAGGAATTTCTAAAACATTTGGTACAAATAAGGTTTTAGATAAAGTTGATTTAGAAATTTATCAAGGAGAAGCAATAGGAATTATTGGACCATCGGGAACTGGTAAATCAACTATTTTAAGAATTATAGCCGGTTTATTACAACCTGATGAGGGAGATATTTATATTCAAGGAAAAAAAAGAGATGGTTTAATAGAAGATGGATCAGATCCTATTGCTATAGGGATGGTATTTCAACAAGCGGCTTTATTTGACTCCTTAAACGTAGATGAAAACGTTGGTTTTTCATTGTATCAAAATACAAAACTGTCGAAATCGCGCATTCATGAATTAGTCAAAGAAAAATTAGAAATGGTAGGTTTAGGAGATATTAGTAATCTCTACCCTGCTGCACTTTCTGGAGGGATGAAAAAACGGGTTAGTTTTGCTCGCGCGATTATGTCTAATCCTGAAAAACCGGAAGATAGTCCAGAGGTTTTATTATATGATGAACCTACAGCGGGACTTGATCCTATAGCTTCTACAGTTATTGAGGATTTGATTCGTAGTTTACAATGTCAGCAAGGAGGATGTAGTACCTACTGCATTGTTACCCACCAAGATAGTACAATCAGAAGAACAGCAGATAGATTAATCTTTCTTTATCAAGGGAAGGTAAAATGGCAAGGTAAAGTTTCTGAAATAGACCACACAGAAAATAACCATATCCGGCAATTTATGAGTGGTAGTGTAAAAGGTCCAATTCAAGTAGCTAGTTGATAATAATTGATAATTAATTGTAAAAATTAGGCATTTATAGTATCAACTACCAATCAAAAATAAAATTTACAAGTTATGCAGGGCTATTTTAAAAGGAGAGAAATAAAATGCAGGATTTCATGGGTGGTTTTACTTCTAAGCGAACTCTCAAAGAAGGAATGGTAGGATTATTAATCCTCTTGGGTGCAGGGGCTTTTGGGGGCATTTTTTTGTGGTTAAATGGTATTAATCCTGGTAGTAATTCCTATAAAGCTATGGTTGAATTTGCCAATGCTGGAGGAATGCAAAAAGGCGCTCCCGTGCGTTATCGCGGTGTTAAGGTTGGTAGTATTTCTAAAATTACCACTGGTGCAAATGCTATTGAAGTAGAACTAGAAATTAACGACCCTAATTTAAAAATACCAGCTAATTCTACAATTGAAGCTAGTCAAAGTGGGTTAATTAGTGAAAGTATTATTGATATTCTTCCCCCAAGTGATGCAGAAATTTCTCAAGATGTTCCGGGAGCGTTGGATAAAGACTGTAATCCTGGTTTAATTATTTGTAATGGTGCTACTGGTTTAAAGGGACAAATAGGAGTTAGTGTTGATGAATTAATTAGAGAATCCTATCGCTTCGCTGCTCAATATAACAATAAAGAGTTTTATGGTAATGTCAATCGTTTGTTAGTTACTTCTGCTGATGCTGCTTCTAGTGTGGCTAATTTGACTAAGGAAATCCAAACTATTAGTAAAAGTTTTCAGAATCAAATCGGCACATTTTCTGATACCGCTACCACCTTACAAAGATCAACAAATGAATTGACAGCAACTACAACAAAAACTGCTAGTCAATTTAGTGCAACTGCTAGTGATTTTAGCGTAACGGCAAAACAGGCAAGTAAGTTACTTGATAATTTAGATGAGTTGTTAATTACAAATCGTTCTACTTTGGTTAGCACGTTAAATAGTATTTCTCAAACAAGTAACCAACTTAGGCAAACAGTTAGTAGTTTATCACCTGCAATTAATCGTTTTACAGATGGAGAATTACTCAAAAATTTAGAGTTACTTTCTGCTAATGCAGCGGAGGCCTCTGCAAATTTAAAAAATGCTTCTGATAATCTCAATAATCCTAAAAATATTGTTCTACTACAACAAACTTTAGATGCTGCAAGAGGAACTTTTGAAAATACCCAAAAAATTACCGCTGACTTAGATGAATTAACGGGTGATCCTAAATTTCGACAAAACTTGCTGCAATTAGTCAATGGTTTAAGTAAGTTGGTTTCTTCTACTCAAGATATGCAAGAGCAAGCTAAGGTGGCAATGACTTTAGACTCTCTGAAAAATTCTGTAAATCAGCAAGAAGCGATTATTTCCAACTCGCAATTATTAAATTTAAAACAAGAGCAAATAGAAGCAAAAATAAACCAAACAACACAATCACAAAAACAACCACAAATACAACCACAAATACAAACAGAAACGAAAATAATAAAGTCTAGAACTATAATTCCGCAACCGACAGTATTTACAACCAACCCAGATGTAAAAGAGACAGATCAACTAAAGCAGGTAGTAATTTCCACACCACCAACCACATCAGAGTTATTAACCCCAATGGAAATG
Organism: Nostocales cyanobacterium; assembly: GCA_004292695.1. Taxonomy (GTDB): domain Bacteria; phylum Cyanobacteriota; class Cyanobacteriia; order Cyanobacteriales; family Nostocaceae; genus Okeanomitos. The sequence continues at coordinate 3,204 of RDXV01000140.1, forward strand.
ACTACACCATCAACCCCGGAACAGTTAATACAGAAATTGCGAGAACACAAGGGAACAGTTGACAGTGAACAGTGAACAGTTGATGGGGAGATGGGAAGGCAGGGGAGGCAGGGGAGGCAGGGGAGGCAGGGGAAGAAAAGATTCTTACTAAATTAATTCCCCATTCTTCATTCTAAATTCTAAATTCTAAATTCTAAATTCTAAATTCCTAATTCCAATCTTCTTCTTCTTTTTTGCCGCGACTTTTGTAAATACCGCCAATTTGGTGTATTGCGCGGGTTTTGGTGAAAAGCTCATCTTCCGTTAAACCCCAACGTTGTAAAACTTCATTGAGGCTGTTTTGTATGTCTCGCGCCCCTGGAAAACCTTGATATCTAATTTTTAGCCTAGCTAATTCGGCTAAATTGTAATCTGTTGGCTCTTGAGAGAGTAAAATATCAATTAGGGGGCGATCGCGGTTGTAAAGAGGATGCTTTTGTTCTTTACTTCCGAGTGATTCTGTCATAATTGTTACCAAATAAATGATATATAATGGAGTAGTAAACAAATTGAATGAACTCTAGAAATGGGTGTGTTGAGGTAATGACGGCAACTACACCTGAGCTAATACGGCTCTCACTACTGTCATTTTATGTTAAGTAAAGATACATTGTCTTTAAGAAAATACAAGAAAATTTAGATGAGGGTGAATAGGGAATAGGGAATAGGGAATAGGGAATAGGCAAAAGGTGAAAGGTCAAAGGTCAAAGGTCAAAAGTCAAAAGTCAAAGAGAAATATTCTCATCCTGACTCCTTGAACTCCTTGAACTCCTGACTCCTTGAACTCCTTGAACTCCTCGAACTCCTTGATCTAATAACTGAACATCACCCAAAGTCCAAGCAGCAAGGGAGCAAGAACCCGCTATGTTTGAACACTTCACGTCCGAGGCCATTAGGGTAATTATGTTAGCTCAGGAGGAAGCACGCCGACTGGGACACAACTTTGTAGGAACGGAACAAATTCTCCTGGGTTTAATGGGAGAAGGTACTGGGGTTGCTGCCAAGGTGCTGGCTGAGTTAGGTGTTACCCTCAAAGAAGCGCGTCGGGAAGTAGAAAAAATTATTGGTCGGGGTTCTGGTTTTGTGCCGCCGGAAATTCCATTTACACCAAAAGTAAAAAGTCTATTTGAGCAGTCCTTTAGAGAAGCTCATAGTCTAGGACACAATTACATAAACACTGAACATTTATTGTTAGGTTTAACTGAGGCTGGGGAAGGTGTCGCTGCCAAAGTATTGCAAAATCTTGGTGTTGACCTACAGACTATCCGTAATGGGGTGATGAGTCTGTTAGGTGAAGATAACACGGTTTTTGCAGGGAGTAGCAACAACGCTAGACGTACCCAAAACCTGAGTATAGAAGAATTTGGTAGAAATCTTACCAAGCTGGCCCAGGAAGGTAAATTAGATCCAGTTGTAGGTCGCCAAAAAGAAATTGAGCGGACAGTACAAATTCTGGGTCGGCGGACAAAGAATAACCCAGTGTTGATCGGTGAACCAGGTGTTGGTAAAACGGCGATCGCCGAAGGTTTAGCCCAACGCATTGTTAACCAAGATGTACCGGAAGTTCTCTTCAATAAGCAAGTGATCAGCTTGGATATGGGTTTACTGGTATCTGGGACACGCTTCCGGGGCGACTTTGAAGAACGCCTGAAAAAAATCATGGATGAGGTGCGTACCCAGGGTAACATCATCCTGGTAATTGATGAAATTCATACCCTTGTAGGTGCTGGGGGAACAGAAGGCGGTTTAGATGCTGCTAATATCCTCAAACCCGCATTAGCTAGGGGTGAATTGCAATGTATTGGCGCGACAACTCTAGATGAGTACCGTCAATATATTGAGAGAGACGCAGCACTAGAGAGACGTTTTCAACCCATTTTAGTTGGTGAACCATCGGTGGTAGAAACCATTGATATTCTCTATGGTTTACGCAGTGCTTATGAACAACATCATAAAGTCAACATCACTAACGAAGCAGTAGTGGCCGCAGCAGAATTATCAGATAGATATATTAGCGATCGCTTCCTGCCAGATAAAGCCATAGACTTAATTGATGAAGCTGGTTCTCGCGTGCGTTTACGTCACTCCCGCATCATCAACAACAAAGAACTTAAAGCGCAACTCAAAGCAGTCACCAAAGACAAAGCCGACGCTATCAGACTGCAAGACTTTGGTAAAGCTAGTAAACTTCGTCAAGAAGAAATAGAACTGCAAACCAAACTTGATCTAGAAGAAAACCTGCAAACTACCATCATTCCCCAGGTTGACGAAGAAGACATCGCCGAAATTGTCTCTTCCTGGACAGGAGTACCAGTGAATAAAATCACTGAATCTGAATCTGAACTACTCCTACACCTGGAAGATACCCTACACAAACGCCTCATAGGTCAAGAACAAGCTGTTACAGCAGTTTCTCGCGCTGTGCGTCGCGCCCGTGTCGGTCTGAAAAATCCTAATCGCCCCATTGCTAGTTTTATCTTCTCTGGACCAACTGGGGTAGGAAAAACCGAACTTACCAAAGCCTTAGCAGCTTACTTCTTTGGTTCTGAAGATTCCATGATTCGTTTAGATATGTCCGAATACATGGAAAGTCATAACGTCTCTAAACTCATCGGTTCACCTCCAGGTTATGTAGGCTACGATGAAGGCGGACAACTCACCGAAGCAGTACGCCGCAAACCCTACACAGTGGTACTTTTTGACGAAATCGAAAAAGCCCACCCCGATGTATTTAATATGATGCTGCAAATCTTAGATGACGGGCATCTTACGGACGCAAAAGGCCGAAAAGTAGACTTCAAAAACACTTTAATTATCTTGACCTCTAACATCGGTTCTAAGGTAATTGAAAAAGGTGGTATGAGTTTAGGTTTTGAGTTTGATAACCAAGCAGACGCTAGTTATAACCGTATTCGCAACCTAGTTAACGAAGAACTGAAAAATTACTTCCGTCCAGAATTCCTCAACCGTCTTGATGAAATTATCGTCTTCAGTCAGTTGAATAAGGAAGAAGTCAAGCAAATTGCTGAGATTATGCTCAAGGATGTTTCTAAGCGCTTGACCGAAAAAGGAATTAAACTGCAAGTAACAGAGGCCTTTAAGGAACTGGTTGTCAGGGAAGGATATGACCCCAGTTACGGCGCTAGACCTCTACGCAGGGCTATTATGCGCTTGTTAGAAGACTCTTTAGCTGAGGCTATTCTTTCTAGTCAAATACTCGAAGGTGATACAGCCATTGTAGATGTAGATGACGATGGACAAGTGAAAGTGAGAACAGCAGAAACCCGCGAGTTGGTTAATGTTGGTTAATGCTTTGTAGGGGTAGTGCCTCCGTGCCTACCCTTTATATAAAGTAGGGGTAGTGCCTCCGTGCCTACCCTTTATATAAAGTAGGGGTAGTGCCTCCGTGCCTACCCTCTAAATTAGGTAAGGGTGGAAGGTGAAAAACTGGAAACCCTTATTTTTTTGGTGCAGAATTGTTAATAAAGTACGGGCAACCACGGGGGGTTTGCCCCTACGACTCCTGACTCCTGAATTCTGCTGTAATTATCTTTTTCCTAACCTCCAATTTTCACCACCAGGTAACTGAGTTAAGTAATTATCAATCACTGCTGGTAATTCCTTAACTGAGTAATTATAGGTCAAATTCAACAAGTTTTGAGATTGATTAATTACCTCATTTTTATCAACTATTTCTGTTAATTGAAAGGGGCTATAAATACCATTCATTACCTCATCACTAGCCTCACGGATAGCTTCCTCAAATTCATCTTCTAACATTGATTGCCATTCATCTATTTTGACGTAGTAAGAAGTTTTATTATCTTGCAAATTTATCTTTTTAATTTCTCGAATAGAACTGCGAATTGAATTAGCCCAAGAATTAGTTAATCTTTTTTCTACCTGGTTTTTAATTAAATGAATTATTAATCTCAATAAAAATGATTGGATGTTTCTTAAAATTGCCTGTTTACCCATCCCCTCTAATTCATCTACTATAGCTAAAGCATCACTATAACGCTGTTCTAAAATACTATTTCTCAGGTCTGTTAATTCCTGTGTCATTATTTTATTAACCTCACAGTGAAGATATTGTTGATTATAACAAATTATGGCAAATACAGATATAAAGACTTTTACGGGGCAACCACGGGGGGTTTGCCCCTACCCCTATTTATAGGCGAGAATAGAAGTTTTTGAATTTTTGATAGGCTTTATTAATTGCTTGCATTGCTGCTTTAGCTTCAGCAGAATTGTTAAGATCAGGATGATACAATTTAGCTAATTTTAGATATGCAGTTTTTACATCTTGATAATTAGCGTTTGCTTCTACACCTAAAATTTCCCACCATTCCCCATTTAAAGATAAATTATTATTTTGATGAACATATTGCCAAATTTTAATAGTTCCATTCTTACCACCGCTAACTAAAGTTCTTCCATCTGCGCTAAAAGCTAGGGGACTAAAACCAGAAAGATTTTCTATTAATTCCCTGGTTTCAAGATTCCAAAGTTTGATAATTCCATCTTGACTACTACTAGCAAGTGTTTTGCCATTGGGATGAATAGCTATATCAGAAATACTATAAGAATGATTTTCTAAAGTGTGGAATAAATCCCCATTGTCAATATTCCATATTTTAATTTTACCATCTGTACAGGCACTAATTACATTTTTAGAATCTGGTGTAATTACTAATTTGTTTACTATTCCTAAATCCTGATCAATTATATAATATTGTTGACCAGTTTCTATATTCCAAACTCTGATAGTTTTGTCAGCACTACCACTAACTAAGGTTTTACCATCAGCAGTAATAGCAATTGTTAAAACAGTATCTTTATGTCCGTTTAAGGTGCGGTTTAATTTTCCTGTATAACTTCCCCAAATTTTAATAGTTTTATCTTGACTAGCACTAATAATAATTTTACCATCCTGGCTATAAACAAGAGCATTAATAAAACTATTATGACTGTAAGGATATCCTAAATATGATAATATACCACAATATTCTTTTGTTTCTAATTGCCACTTGCTGATTTTTTTATCTACACTACCGCTAATTAAATATTTACCATCCGGTCTAATAGCTACAGATAAAACAGCTTCAGCTTGTCCAACAAAAGTATGAAGTAATTTTCCAGTTTGCAAATTCCATAACTTTACTTGTCTGTCATCACTACCACTTACTAGAGTTATATTATCGGGATGAATAGCTATATCATTAATATTTGATGTGTGTCCTTTGAGAGTTTTTACACATTGCCAAGTTTCCGGTAATGGCAAATTTTGATTTAAGATTTTATGCTGGTTTTCAGGTTTTTTATGTTCAGATTTAAAGTTAGTTTTAGTTTTTAATTCTTGTAATTCTGCTTCAATTTCTAATTCTGTAAATTTGGTATCTAAGTCATCATTACACAAATCTAATAATGCTTCAAAATAATCACTATTCTGTAAAATCTTGTCTTCCATTCTTGCAAAAAGCTGTAGGGATGTTTCTGTAAATTGGGAATTATCTAATAATTTGACTACACCATAACTAGCTAGTCCCAAAACTGCACCTATTCCTACTATTGGTACTGTCCCTATACCAAAAGCTAACCCAATTTTAGGGGCAACAAATCCAATTTTACCAACTATCTGAGAAATACTTAAACCACTAATAGCACCTATTCCCATTGTCCCAAAAACTGTATTATCGCCTTCGATAATTCCTGTCAAAGTACCATAAGCAGCAGCACCAAAAACTGTACCCATAGCTGTTATAGTAGTTGCACCAATTCCCACAGCACCAAAACTTCCAGCTATTCCAATACCGCCAACAGTTGAGGAAATTACAGTACCTGTGAAAGTTCCAGCACTAATAAAAGTTACACCTGTTAAAGATTTTGGTTTCATGGGTTAGTTATTCTCAATTTCACTGATGTTTTAAAATTAGAGGCAGAGTATCTTTCTCACATTATCTATCGGAGACTAAGCTGTTTTGCATTTAATTTGTATAATTCTGGCGTGCAATATACCCACACCCACCCCAAAAGAAAAACCCTACACCTGTAAATTTACCCCTATTTTAGCAGCACACCGCAAAATTTCTGCTTCATAAGAAAACTTGTCTCCTTATTTAGATTTTGCCATACACCCGGAAATGATATTACTCGTCTGTAAATCTTGAGCTATCCTGGTTTTATATTTATTCAGCAACCCCTAATTAGGGTGTTTTTCCTATGTGTTATAATAAGAATTTGGCATAATTAACCTGCTATTAAACTTGCCAGTAAACTCTAGCAATAGAACCTAAAACTATGAAAAACAAAGAATTTTATGTAGTAATTGAAAGAGATGAAGATGGTATGTATATTGGTGAAGTGCCTCAACTAAAAGCCTGTTATAGTCAAGGAGAAACCATTGATGAATTGATTAATAATATTAAAGAAGTAATTAAAATGTGTTTAGAGGAATTAGAAGAAGAATCAATAACAGAATTTATAGGAGTACAAAAAGTAGTTTTATCATGACTAAATTACCTGCAATTACAGGAGAAGAATTAATTACCGCATTACAAAAAATAGGTTTTTATATAGTGAGGCAAAAAGGTAGTCATGTCAGAATGAAACATCAAGATGATCGAGTTGTTTCTATTCCTTGTCATAGTGGTAAAACCATTGGTAAAGGTCTATTATTAAAAATAATGCGAGATGCAGATTTAACAAAAGATGAACTAATCGAACTTTTGGACTGACACCTCATTAAATTATCTGCGTTTATCTGCGTTTAATTTTGCAAATCCTAATTTATTCAGTACAAACAAACTACCCAAATATCAAGTTAAGATTAAGGAGACTTTACACTTCTTAACTCTTAGGGATATGGCGCGAGATTTACGGGGATTTATTAAAATTCTGGAAGAAAGAGGACAATTAAAGCGAATTTCGGCTTTAGTGGACTCAGATATGGAAATTGCGGAGATTTCTAACCGGATGCTACAACAAGGTGGACCCGGTTTAATCTTTGAAAATGTTAAAGGTGCATCTTTCCCCGTTGCGGTGAATTTGATGGGGACGGTAGAAAGGATATGCTGGGCGATGAATATGGAAAAACCAGAGGAGTTGGAAACTCTGGGTAAGAAGTTAAGTATGCTTCAGCAACCCAAACCCCCGAAAAAGATTTCTCAAGCGATAGATTTTGGTAAGGTGTTGTTTGATGTTGTTAAGGCGAAACCGGGTAGAGATTTTTTCCCTGCTTGTCAACAGGTGGTTATAGAGGGTGATGATTTAGATTTAACCAAGTTGCCTTTAATACGTCCTTATCCGGGAGATGCCGGAAAGATAATTACGCTAGGATTAGTAATTACTAAGGATTGTGAAACAGGTACGCCAAATGTGGGTGTGTATCGTCTGCAACTACAATCTAAAAACACCATGACCGTACATTGGTTATCGGTGCGGGGTGGTGCGAGACATTTACGCAAAGCGGCGGAACGTGGTAAAAAGTTAGAAGTGGCGATCGCCTTGGGTGTAGATCCTTTAATCATTATGGCAGCGGCTACACCTATTCCTGTAGATTTATCAGAATGGTTATTTGCAGGGCTTTATGGCGGTTCTGGGGTACAATTAGCCAAGTGCAAAACAGTAGATTTAGAAGTACCCGCAGATTCAGAATTTGTATTAGAAGGAACAATTACCCCAGGGGAAGTTTTACCCGATGGTCCCTTTGGTGATCACATGGGATATTATGGCGGTGTGGAAGATTCGCCCTTGGTGCGGTTTCAGTGTATGACACACCGTAAAGATCCCATATATTTAACCACCTTTAGCGGTCGTCCACCTAAAGAAGAAGCAATGATGGCGATCGCCTTAAATCGCATTTATACCCCAATTTTAAGGCAACAAGTATCAGAAATAGTTGACTTCTTCCTACCGATGGAAGCATTAAGTTACAAAGCAGCAATTATTTCTATAGATAAAGCATACCCCGGACAAGCAAGACGAGCAGCTTTAGCCTTTTGGAGTGCCTTACCCCAATTCACCTATACAAAATTCGTGATCGTCGTGGATAAAGATATCAACATCAGAGATCCGCGTCAAGTTGTGTGGGCAATTAGTTCTAAAGTTGACCCAACAAGGGACGTATTCATATTACCAAATACCCCCTTTGACACCTTAGACTTTGCCAGTGAAAAACTAGGTTTAGGGGGAAGAATGGGAATTGATGCAACTACCAAAATTCCCCCAGAAACCGAACATGAATGGGGCGCACCTTTAGAGTCAGATCCTGATGTGGCCGCAATGGTAGAAAGACGTTGGGCAGAATACGGATTAGCAGATTTAAAACTAGGAGAAGTTGATCCTAACTTGTTTGGTTATGACATGAGATAGGTGACATGAGATAGGTGACAGGTGACAGGTGACAGGTGACTGGGAAGTAGGGGAAGTAGGGGAAGTAGGTGAAGTAGGGGAAGTAGGTGAAGTAGGGAAGAAAAGATTTTTACCAATTAATTCCCCATTCTTCATTCTAAATTCTTCATTCTAAATTCCCCATTCCCCATTCCCCATTCCCCATTCCCCATTCCCCATTCCCCATTCCCCATTCCCCATTCTTCATTCTAAATTCTAAATTCTAAATTCTAAATTCCCTCTCTCCCTATCTTCGTTTGATCATCCTTGCATCCCAAGTGTAGAGGCCAATTTGGTTAGGAACTCTGGTAAACCTACCAATACGATGACCTCTCGATAATTCATTGAGAACTTTATTTTTCACCTCTCTAATTTCCTGATCCTCCAGTTCTCCATAGATACCGCTAATGATATCATTCACACCAAAAACTTTACCCTGATGTTGTTCTAAAAAAGTCGTGAGAGCATCAATTAAAAATTGTCCCTCAAACTGTTTGAGCATGGGTAATTCTGGGGATTTTGATGTGATAATTGGCTTTTTCCTTCTGGTTTTACTGCGAGAAGATGCAGCATTTTGATAATTAGGATCTAACAGACTTAAAGCCAGAGTATAACAACCTGGTTCGTTAGGAATAGCTGACCAATAACCCCTTTCTCTACCTTGAGTCAAAGAAGATTGTACCCTACCTTTGACAATTTTGAAGGTAGTAGATTCCAGATCACCATATAGTGAACGGACAATAAAATCTATGTGGCAAACAGTCCCCGCATACTCATGTAAGAGAACTCTTAAAGCTTCCATTCGAGTCATAGATTTATACTCAGGAAGCATGGGAACTTCTGCACCCCTGGTAAAGTGATTGTAACTATCTAAAGACCTAATTTCTTGATGGGAATTTTCAGACTTTGTAGTTACCGAAGCAGAATTATTAACATTCAATTGATCAGAGTGAGGAAATTCTGAATCCAGAGAGTCTAACAAGTCTAAATCAGATCCATCATCAGATGATAAAAATAAACCTGAACTTTGTGGATCAACTGTTTCTAATTGTGAAATTGACCGATGATCGTCAGGATAAGACCAGGGAGATAACAAAGATTCTACATGATCTAATTGGGTTCGCGCTTCTATAAATAACCGTTGATACTCTTGAGTCAGACTAAAATAGTAGTCACGTAATTCTAACAACGGTCTAATAAATACCTCTGAGGGAGGTTGTAATTTTTCTGGAGATTTCATAGTCATTTAATTATTCAAAATTAACATCACTTTGGTAATTCATAGCGCGAGGTTTAGCTTTTCTGGATGCTTGCACCGATTTTTTAGGAGGTTGAGGAGGTCGGCAAATTTCACAATATAAAGGTCTTGGTCCGAATGTTTCTCTTTTCGTAGGTTGATCACATTCTTTACAGACAAAATTAAAAATACGAGTGTGAATCTGTCTTTTATGCGCTCTGACAGTATATTCTCTCACATCAATGATTTTGGTAGCCATAATTAAGATTTTCAGTTTCTGTACTCTTAATATAGCTATTCAAGCAAACAAAACTATTTCAGTGTGTGTTTTATTGTAAGTTTTATTCAAATCCTTAAAATAAACCCCAGGATATAATCTGAATTTTTATTGTGACGGAATTATCAAAAATAATTATGGGAGTATGACCTAATCATGGTTTCTCCTCTTTCCTATTTTTGATCTTGATATTTGAGTATTTATAGTTGTTCTCCGATCTATATGTATCATCTGGATAAGTTTGTAAATTTGCATAACTTGGATATCAAAAAATATCAAAAAACATAAAAATCATCTTCCTGATGGAGTAAATCACAACATTAAATCGTTAGTGGGTGTGATTGATGATTCTTGATTAACTTGCGTTGTGAAAATGTACCAGTTTCCTAAGATATGAGGTACAGAATCAAAATTGAAACCCCGACTTCAGTTAAAAGTCGAGGATATTAAGGATATAAGAGAATTAATTTTCCACAAAGTCCGCATCTATGACATCTTCACCCTCACTGGTTTGAGTTGTTGCGCTAGTGCTTCCTGCTTGAGCATAAACAGCACTACCAATTTTCATTAGCAATTGCTGTAGTTCACTACTTACACTTTTAATCTGACTAAAATCGTCTTGATTGATAGCTGATTTTAAATTTTCTACCAGTTCTTCTACTCTGGTGCGATCCGCAACACTAATCTTATCACCTAACTCTCTGAGTTCTTTTTCCGCTTGATAAACTAGAGAATCAGCTAAATTTTTAGTATCAATTTGTTCACGTCTTTTTCTATCTTCCTCCGCGTGAGATTCCGCATCTCTGACCATTT
>RDXV01000317.1 GCA_004292695.1 Nostocales cyanobacterium
GAATTATATATAGGTGGTATAGCCTTAGCTGATGGATACCTGAACAGACCGGAATTAACCGCCGAAAGATTTATAATTAATCCCTTTGATGAAAATTCACGGTTGTATAAAACAGGGGACTTAGTACGGTATTTACCCGATGGTAATATCGAATTTTTAGGAAGAATTGACAACCAAGTAAAAATACGTGGTTTCCGTATTGAACTAGGAGAAATAGAAACAGCACTCAGTCAGAACGCAGATATACAAGCATCCTGTGTCATAGTCCGTGAAGACAACCCAGGAAATAAACGCCTAGTAGCATATATAGTATCAGATAAAACACTAGCTGTTAGCGAACTGAGAGAATATTTGCAGGGAAGACTACCAGAATACATGATACCTAATAGCTTTGTATATCTGGAAAAACTGCCCTTAACACCAAGCGGAAAAATAGACAGACGCGCATTACCAGCACCAAGTATAAACACAGAAACCAAAGAAAATTATGTAGCTCCTAACACACCAACAGAAGAAATACTCACAGGAATATGGACACAAGTCTTAAAAATAGAAAAAGTGGGAATTAATGATAACTTCTTTGAACTAGGGGGACATTCATTATTAGCAACACAATTAGTATCAAGAATTCGTGCTAGTTTCCAAGTTGAAATACCACTGAAAAACATATTTACAGCACCAACAATAGAACAACTAGCACAAGTAATAGAAACCACCCAAAAACAACAAGCAAACACCCAACAAACTCCTATCCAAACCAGAACAGAAAACCAAGAAATACCCCTATCTTATGCACAACAGCGCTTATGGTTCATAGACAAACTAGAACCAAATAGTGCATCATATAATCTATCAGCAGCATTAAAAATTCAAGGAGAATTATCAATAGAAGCATTAGAAATCAGCTTCAAAACAATTATTAACCGCCATGCAACCCTGAGAACAAATATTAGGGAAATAGCAGGAAAACCACAACAAATAATTCACTATCAAACCGACTGGAAACTATCAGTAATAAACCTAGAAAATCTAGATAAAGAAACTCAAGAAAAACAAACCGCAGAAATAATCAATCAACAAACAAATCAACCATTTAACCTAGCAGAAGATAGTTTAATTAGAGCTAATTTGATTAAAATATCAGATACAGAAAATATTCTCACATTGTGTATGCACCATATCATTTCTGATGGGTGGTCAATAGGAGTATTCATAGAAGAATTAGTTACAATTTACAACAACTATATTCAAGGAAAAGAAACAGAATTAAAATCCTTACCAATACAATATGCGGACTTTGCAATATGGCAAAGAAACTGGTTACAAGGAGAAGTATTAGAACAACAGTTAAATTACTGGACAAAACAACTAGAAAACGCTCCTAAACTATTAGAACTACCTACAGACAGACCCAGACCAGCAGAACAAACATATAAAGGAAAATATCAACAATTTAGCATCACAGAACAACTAACCAACAAACTCAAGAAACTAAGTCAAGAACAAGGTGTAACTTTATTTATGACTTTGTTCACAGCGTACAACACCCTACTATATAGATACACAGGACAAACAGATATCTTGGTAGGAACACCAATTGCTAACAGAAACAGAAAAGAAATAGAAGCGTTAATAGGATTCTTTGTAAACACTCTAGTATTGAGAACTAAACTAGGAGAAAATAGTAAATTCAATGAAATATTAAATCAAACAAGAACCACAGCATTATCAGCGTATGCACACCAAGATTTACCTTTTGAAATGCTGGTGGAAGCATTAGAAATTGAAAGAGAACTAAGTCACTCACCACTATTTCAGGTAATGTTTGTTCTGCAAAATGCGCCAACATCAGATATAGAAATATCTGGTTTAGAAATCACATCAATAGAAACAGAAATCACTACAGCAAAATTTGATTTAACCCTGACAATGAAACAAACCAGCGATGGTTTAATAGGAGGATGGGAATATAACACTGACTTATTTGATAGCAGCACAATAGAAAGAATGACAGGACATTTAACAACCCTGTTAACAGCAATAGTAGAAAATCCAACAGCAGAAATAAACCAACTACCAATATTAACAGAACCAGAAAAACAAACATTATTAATTAATTGGAATAACACAGAAACAACATATTCAGAAAAAACAGTAACACAACTATTTACAGAACAAGTTGCAAAAACACCAGATGCAATAGCAGTAGTTAGTGAAAATCAACAAATAACCTATTCAGAACTAAACAAAAAAGCCAACAAACTAGCACATCATTTAACATCCTTAGGAGTAGGAACAGATAGCATAGTAGGAATATACATAGAACGTTCCCTAGAAATGATAATAGGGATATTAGCAACATTAAAAGCGGGAAGTGCTTACTTACCAATAGACACAGAATATCCAAAAGAACGAGTA
>RDXV01000141.1 GCA_004292695.1 Nostocales cyanobacterium
CAGGGGAGGCAGGGGAGGCAGGGGAGGCAGGGGAGGCAGGGGAGGCAGGGGAGGCAGGGGAGGCAGGGGAGGCAGGGGGAGCAGGGGGAGATTAGTGATTTCGCAACCAAGGTGATGGATTATTAATCATATTTACCAAACCCGATAAGACTTGGTTGTAATTTGCATAAACTTCTCTTCCTATTTCTACATCCATGTAGTTACATTTGACAGCAAATTCAATCCAGGTTTGAGTTTCGGCAGCTTCAGCCTCACAATCATTTAATTTAGCGATAAATGCTGCTTCATAGCGCCGCTTTCTCCATGCTTCAGCAAAATTAGCACAAACAGAACGTGAGGATCTACGAATTTGATCAGTTAATGAATATCTCTCTTCGACAGGGAATTTCTTTGATAACTCAAAAATTTTCATTGCTGCTTCAAAAGCAATTTTATAAATTCCCAAATCTTTATGATCTTTGATTGCTTCTTTATTCATTATTTTCCCTCTCTTACCTCCCCTGCCTCCCCTGCTCCCCCTGCCTCCCCTGCTCCCCCTGCTTTCTCCATTTCTCCTGACTTCTGACTCCTGACTCCTGACTCCTGACTCCTAATTCCTTAATTCTCAATTCTAAATTCTCAATTCTCCCGATTCTTCCACCTGTCCAATTCTACGAATATTCAAAATATCACTCATTTTTTTAATCTGCACAAAGACATTTTCTAACTGAGTGCGATCGCGGACATCAATTCCTAAATCCATTAATGCAGGTTGTCCTAAAGCCGTTTTCACATTAGCATGACGGACATTAATACCTTGGTCACTGAGTCGGGATAAAATATCCTTGAGAATACCTACCCGATCCATCGCTTCAATTTGGATATCTATGGGATAGGTATGAGGGCGACTTTGATTAGCTATAACTGCGGTATTCCAACGTACTGGTATGAGACGTTCACATTCTACACTTTCCACATTGTGACATCCTTGACGATGGATAGAAATTCCTCTACCCCTTGTCACCACACCAATAATTGCTTCCCCTGGAATGGGTGTACAACAACCAGCAATATAATATACTAAACCCTCAACACCAATAATTGGTGAATCACTGGTTTTGGATGTAGTGTGATGTCCTTCCCTAGCTGTTTTTGAGGATGCAGATTCTTTTGGAATGAAAGGAATTATATCAGCAACTGGTTGTTCAACTTTAATCACTTCTCGCCAGCGATTCAAGACTAAATTTAAAGTAACTTCTCCGTAACCCAAAGCTGCTAACAAATCTTCTACACTGTGATAGTTGCACTTTTCAGCTACGGTGTGCATGGGATGAGATTTAAGTAAATTATCAAAACCAGTTTTACCCAATTCTTTTTCTAAAATATCCCTACCCCTAGCAATATTCTCATCTCTGTGGGATCGCTTATACCATTGCTTAATGCGATATTTTGCCGCCGAAGTTCTAACAAAATTTAACCAATCTAAACTAGGATGACTATTTTTTTGGGTAATAATATCAACAATATCACCATTATGTAAATGTGTTGATAATGGAACTATTCTGCCATTAACCCGCGCCCCTGCACAATGATTACCTACTTCTGTATGAATGCGATAGGCAAAATCTATAGTTGTAGATCCCGGACTTAATGGAACAACATCACCTTTAGGAGTAAAGACATAGACATCATCTTCAAATAAATTTTCCCTGACGTTATCTAAATATTCCTGTGCATCTTTTAAATCACTCTGCCATTCTAATAACTGCCGTAACCAAGTGAATTTTTCATCTGTACCTGTAACTTGAGTATGAGAACCCCCTGTTTCTTTATACTTCCAATGGGCAGCAATACCATATTCGGCGATGTGGTGCATTTCCAAAGTCCGAATTTGGATCTCTAACGGACGACCGGTTAAACCAATGACACCAGTATGCAAGGATTGATAACGGTTAGGCTTGGGTAAACCAATGTAATCTTTAAATCTACCAGGAATGGGGCGGAAGGAATCATGAACTACGGCTAAAGCCCGGTAACATTCTTCATTAGTTTCTACTATAATTCTCAGTGCAGCTAAATCATAAATTTCATGAAATTCCTTTTGTTGTCGCTGCATTTTTTGATAAATGCTATACAGATGTTTGGGGCGGCCACTGATATCTAAACATTTAATTCCCGCCAGTCGCATTCGATCTTTTAAAACTTCCGTCGCTTTCACTAATTTTTCTTCTCTGGCGGTTCTTTTCTCAGCAACGTGTTGTTGAATTTCTCTAAAGGCTTCAGGTTCTAAATATTTAAAGGCTAAATCTTCTAATTCCCACTTAATCCGCCAAATACCTAAACGATTCGCTAAAGGTGCAAAGATATCTCTGGTTTCCTGGGCGCTACGGCGGCGGCTGGCTTCTGACATATATTGCAGAGTTCGCATATTATGCAAACGATCCGCTAATTTCACCACAATAACTCGGATATCCTGCGCCATTGCTAAAAACATTCTGCGGAAGTTCTCAGCTTGACTTTCGGTTTTGCTGGTGAAGTTAATTTTAGAAAGTTTGGTAACACCTTCTACCAGTAGTCTTACTTCTGCACCAAAATGGTTTTCTATCTCTTCAATTGTAACTTCCGTATCTTCCACTACATCATGAAGAAATCCAGCTGCTATCATAGCAGCACTACCCCCTAAATCTCGGAGTAAATCAGCTACCGCAACGGGATGGGCAATATACGGTTCTCCTGATTTCCGTGTTTGACCTTCATGAAGTTGATAGGCAAATTTAAAGGCATTACATATTAACACATAATCATTATACGTTCGTTCATCGGTCACTGTGTTGGTTTTTGCTGATGTTTCTCGTAAACATTTTTTAAGCCATTCCGGGAGGCTAACATCAAAGGCAGAATCTATAGGTAAGCTGCTCATACAAGAGATATGATAGGTTTTTAGTGACTAATTTCAGATATAGACGAAAATAACAGCATCATCACAGTTAGGAGATGCTGCCCCAAGATGGGTGAAAAAAAGATAATACAATTCAGATTTTCTAATTACGTACAAACCTTGATATACAAAGTCTTCAAAGTGTGTAAAGTGTGTGTAAAATGGAAAACCTAAAATTTATAAACCCAGCTTCAAAACCTGGTTTGATGCTGGCAATCAGATAAAAGTCTTGAGAATGTCAATTTTAACAATAAATTAGGTTGAAATTAACACATATTAGCTAATTATGGGAATAAATATCCAGTTTAATTAGTTCAGAAGTTCTACCTTCGCGGGCTGCGTTAACATTCAACGAGTTGTTGATAAGTTCAGCCAGTAGTTTTTAGGGACGGAACTTATAACTTATCAGTCTATATTAGCCGATCTGCCATAATATGTCTAATCTATAAAGAAGCCTTTACCTAAAATAGCAATAAGGCTCACACCTACTCGCAGGTAGGTAAACTTTAGTAACAATTTTTAATAGCGATATTCCATGTCTGTCAATTTAGAAATATATCAACAATTTGCCTCACTCCTGAACTTATTTGCTGAAGTTCTTTCTGGCGAATCAATAAAGCATCAGGAACTGTCACAGCTGTTTATAGAATTAAATCAGTATTTCGTTACTGACATAGCCAGTTTAACAAATTTAAACTCCTCCCAGCAGTCTTACCATACGGAAATGAGTAAACAACTGCGGTTGTTAGAATTGGAGATCACCTTTCTCAAAGGTGCAAGGAAGTCAGAAACAGCACAGACAAGAATCAGTAATATTAAAGAAAAAATTAACACTTTAAGTAGATATTGTCAGGCTATGATGAATCCTAATCCTACAACTGATTCATAGTTACAAATTTGTGAGAAACAACCGTATGTTTACAAGCATCCGCCACTATTTTGATCGGTTTTTAAATAATTCTAGAAAAGTCAACAATGAACCATTAAATAAATTTAGTTTGATTGTAATTATCTTTGTTGATATTTTCATTTTAATCAATGTTTTTATTGGTTTGAATGACATTAGTAATTGGCATATTAGCCCTTATCAAACCTATCCTTGTTATACAGAATGGGAAAATTATCAAAAAAGTACCAATAAAGACAAAGACTATCAAATGATCGCTGATTCTTTCAGTTATGATAATACGCCCAGATATCAAAGACAATATCAACAAATAGCAGATAATCACTTGGGGCAACTTTCGGAAATTTGTTTAAATTATGGAGAATTAAAAGATGGTGTTTTAAGTGATGCTAATTATCAAGATAGCAAAAAAATTAATAGTATTCAAGGTAAAATTAGCAATTTAGAAGCAGCAAATACGAGAATTAGAAATCAATATGATTCTACACTGTTAGAAAAAATTGCCGGACAATCTCCAGAAAATTCCATTAATCAAGTTGGAGCGGAAAAAGCGAAACAAGAGTTAGATAAAAATACTCGGCAAATTGCTAATCTAAAAAAAGAAATTGCTGATTTAAAACAACAGATTGTTAATAGGAAAGAAAGTAGTAATTTTCTAGCTCTTCTTAAAGATAAAGGTAAGTTAGATACTGTAGCAGAAGGTTATAAATCAGCATCTTTCTGGTATCCGAGTATTCAATTTGCATTCCAGGCTATGTTTCTGATACCACTAATTATTATTGGGTTATTAGTTCATAGATTTAGTCAAAATCGAGGTTATGGACTGGTAGCTTTAATTAGTTGGCATTTGTTGGTAGTATTCTTTATTCCTTTACTTTTAAAAGTATTGGAATTTTTACAGGTTGGTGTTGTTTTCAACTTTTTATATAATGTTGTTGCCAGAATTTTTGGAGGTTTACTATTTTTAGTTAGTTACCTTTATATCTTATTTATTCCTCTATTTGGTTGGATGATAATTAAGGTATGTCAAGGAATTATCTTTAATCGCAAAACTCAAGCTGCAAAAAGAGTCCAAAAATCACAATGTATTAATTGTGGGAAGAATATTAAAAGTTTTCATGCCCACTGTCCCCATTGTGGTTATTATCAATATGTTGAATGTCACAATTGTCATGAGTTGACTTATAAAAAGTTACCTTATTGTTATCATTGTGGTACTGAGCAAAATTTCAATGAGGAAGTAGGTATGGGTTGAAACCCAATCCTAGTATAAGTTTCAGCGATTTATTACCAAAATTGTATCATCACTTTCGACGCACCTCGGCAAATCCCCAAAACCCTATATTTTTCGTTGAGGTGTGTCGAAGGCTTACCAGACAAGGGTTTGAGCTATGTACTTGACGTTTTTTTGGGCGATGAATATACTGTTTTTTAGAGGTGTGTCGAATTGCCGACTGAAACCTTTACTGGGTAAGGCTTCCTGGACTAACTCTTTACCGATTGGTTTAAATCGGAATTAATGGAAACTTGTCTATTCTCCTTTTTACGTAAGAAAGAAAATACTTTACCGATTGGTTTAAATCGGAATTAATGGAAACTTGCTTGTTGTGCATTTGCATGGTTGGAAAAAATGACAGCTTTACCGATTGGTTTAAATCGGAATTAATGGAAACCCTTATGAAAGGGCAACCACAGGGGGTTTGCCCCTACGGATATAAAATTAAAATCCCTTACTTCTCTTATCAGTTCATAAATTATGAACAAGGTTAAAAAAGAGGTTTGGGATTTTGTCTTTAGTTAGTTTTTAAAAACTTTTTAAATTAACAATTATCGGAAATAGTATTAATAAAAAACCGTATAAAGTATCATTAAAATAGTAAATAAAGTACCCAGATACGCGACTTCTGAGATAAATTTATTATTTAGGAACACAATAAATAAAAGAAGTTGGGAATCTTATCGCTTGAAAAAACTCAAACTTATAACTCTGAAATCCGCCAATTTTCAATTTTTAAATTAGGTACTCGTTGAAATTCTCGCACATTAGCAGTAACCATAATCAGATTATGACTTAATGCTGTTGCTGCAATAAGTACATCATAAGCACCAATAGGAGAACCTGAAATTTTCAGAAGACTTCTAATTTCTGCTACTATTTCTGCTTCCTGCAAACCAAAATTTAAAACTGTAACTGAGGATAAAAATGTCTCAAGAATAGACTTAATTTTTACTGCTTTACCTGGATTAATTGCTAACCCATATTTAATTTCCATCACAGTTAATGAAGAAACAAAAATATCACTAGGCAAAATAAATTTAATTTTCTTTAATGTATTTTCCTCACCTTTAACAAAATCACTAACTACACAAGTATCCAATAAATAACCCATGATTAAAACTCTATTTCTGTCGGTGCTGATAATTCATCTCTATAGGATTCAAAGATAATATTTTCTTCTGTACCTTCATACTGTATAATTATCTCTGGCCAAGTATTAGATTTAGCCGCTAAAAAAGTTACAAAAACCTGACTCTCAGTAATACCCTCTGGTACTTCAGTAAGTTCTACTTTACCGTTTTTATAGATTCCTAGAATGGTTTGTAACATGAGTTTTCCTCTGAATTACTTCATTATTTTATCTTGTTTTTTAAATTTATTTCACAAGTAACATAGAATAGATATTAATAATAATTGTGCTATAAATACAGCATTTTGCAGATAGATACAGATTAGGTACAAAATCAAAATTGAAACCTAGACACTAAGTCAGTTTTACTCCTGACTCCTGACTCCTGAGTTCTGAATTCTGCTGTATATTAGTTTTATTAAAACCAATTATAAACTATGACTGAAAAATTATTTACCGTTGAAAACCTCCGTGTTGCTTATCCCCACTCTGAAACAGAAGCGGAAAGTTGGGCGGTTAATGATGTATCTTTTTCACTCCTCCCAGGGGAAAAAATGGGTTTAGTCGGTGAATCAGGATGTGGTAAATCTACCATTGGTAGGGCAATTATGCGTTTATTACCTACCGCTAGTCAGGTGGAAGGTAAAGTAATTTTTCGGGGTGATTCAGTATTGGATTTAACACCTTTTCAAATGCGAAAGTTTCGCGGTGAAGCGGTAGCTTTAGTGTTTCAAGATCCGATGACAAGATTAGATCCATTAATGACAATTGGTAATCATTGTTTAGAAACCCTACAAGCGCATTCACCGGAATTAACAAAACAACAAGCAAAAGAAAAAGCACTTCTCACTTTAGAAAAGGTGAAAATTCCCGCTAGTCGTTGGAGTCAATACCCCCATGAATTTAGCGGAGGAATGCGTCAACGAGTCGCTATCGCATTAGCTTTATTATTAAATCCCAAATTAATAGTTGCTGATGAACCTACTACCAGTTTAGATGTTACCGTTTCTGCCCAAATTTTACAGGAATTAACGCGATTGTGTGCTGAAGAAAATATGGGATTATTATTAATTTCCCATGATTTAGCAATGGTAGCGGAATATTGCGATCGCATTGGTGTGATGTACCAAGGTAAAATGGTAGAAACGGGTAAAACCGAAAATGTCTTTAAAAATCCTCAACATCAATATACCCAATCTTTATTAAAAGCAGCTTTACATATTCAACAAGAACAGGAAACAGGGAACATTGAACAGGAAACAGCAATTAAAGAAAATCCAATTTTAAAGATTACTGAATTACAAAAACATTATACCATAGAACCGAATTTTATTCAACGAATATTTAAAGGAGAAGGACAAAAAATCAAAGCAGTAGATGGTATTGATTTAGAATTATATCCAGGGGAAATATTAGGATTAGTAGGAGAATCTGGTTGTGGGAAAAGTACACTTTCTAGAACCATCTTACAATTAATCCCACCCACTGGGGGAAAAGTGGAATTTCTAGGACAGGATTTAACTAAATTATCCCGTCAAGAAATCCGCGCTTCCCGCAGACAAATTCAAATGATATTTCAAGATCCCCATGCTTGCTTAAATCCCGCTATGACCGTGGGTAAAAGTATTGCTGATCCCTTATTAATTCACAACTTAGCTAATGCAGAAGAAGCTAAAAAAAAGGTTTTATTAATGTTAGAAAAAGTGGGATTAACACCAGCGGAAATCTATTATCAACGCTATCCCGCTGACTTATCTGGTGGACAACAACAACGAGTAGCTATAGCAAGGGCGTTAATTACACAACCTAAATTAGTAATATGTGATGAACCAGTGAGTATGTTAGATGCCAGTGTACAATCACAGGTTTTAGATTTAATGTTACAATTAAAAGATGAATTTGAATTAACCTATTTATTCATCACCCATGATTTATGGTTGGCTCGGTTTTTATGCGATCGCATTGCCGTTATGAATGGTGGTAAAATTGTGGAATTAGGAAACACAAAAGAAATATTCGCTAACCCCCAACATCCCTATACAAAAACCCTTTTATCTGCTGCACCTTTATTAGCAAGAGTTTAATTTCAGTTATCAGTTATCAGTTATCAGTTATATTTTACGATTATTGAATTATATTAACAACAGACTGATTTTTCTGTTATATTTGTGAATATATAATTAATAGTCACCACATCAAAATCAAAGAACAATCAACAATAATGTCTAAAAATCAACCTATCAATACTTCTCAAAACTATAGCCTCCCTTCAGATCAATGGCAAGAAAGAATCACACAAGTTGCTTATAGATTTAATAAACAATACGAAAATAAACCTTTTGAACTACCAGCAGAAATTCAAGAAATGCCAATTTATCAAGAATGGAAAAGTGGTATTTTAGCTGATAAAATTGCCTCACCATTTTGGGAAATTGCCCAACCACAAAAAAATCAACGTTGCTTAGATATTGGTTGTGGAGTTAGTTTTTTAATCTATCCTTGGCGAGATTGGCAAGCATATTTTTATGGACAAGAAATTAGTAAAATTGCTAGAGATACACTTAATTCTCGCGGTTCACAACTTAATTCAAAATTATATAAAGGCGTAGAATTAGGTGCAGCACATCATTTAAAATATGAAGCACAACAATTTGATTTAGTCATCGCTACCGGATTTAGTTGTTACTTCCCCTTAGAATATTGGCAATTAGTTTTAACAGAAGCAAAAAGAGTATTAAAACCCGGTGGACATTTTGTATTTGATATCCTCAATTCAGAACAACCATTATCCGAAGATTGGGCAGTTTTAGAAACCTATTTAGGTGCAGAAGTATTTCTAGAAACCGGATCAGATTGGGAAAAAACAATTAAAAATGCAGGTGCAAAAATAGTCAAAAAACAATTAGGAGAATTATTTGAAATATACAAAGTAAAGTTTTAAACAAACACTTACTAGATAAATAAACTTAGCCTAAATTTGGCATAAATTTGGTAATTACAGTGTATGATTTTTGAAGATTTGATCAACGATTTTAATTAATTTTGTAATTGCCCCAATACCCACAATGATCATCCGTGATGCCACAAAAACAGATTTACCAGTAATTGTAGATATCTATAATGCTGCTATTCCCAGTTATATAGCCACAGGAGACTTAGAACCAGTATCCGTAGAAAGTCGTTTAGCATGGTTTGAAAACAGAAATACCGCAAAATATCCTTTATGGGTAATGGAAATTGATCATAAAGTTGCCGGTTGGTTAAGTTTTCAACCCTTTTATGGTAGGCCAGCTTACAGCGCTACCGCTGAAATTAGTATTTACATTTCCCCAGACTTTCAAAAACGTGGGTTAGGGAAAAAATTATTAGAAAAAGCCATTAATGAAAGTCCCAATTTAGGTTTAAAAAATCTACTTAGCTTTATTTTTGCTCATAATCACCCAAGTTTAAAACTATTTACAAAATTAGGTTTTCAACAGTGGGGATATATGCCCAAAATAGCCGAATTAGGAAACATGGAAAGAGACTTAATTATTATGGGTTTAAAAGTGAATCACCAGCAAAAGTTAACTGATAACTGGTGACTGGGGATAATATTAACTTTTGCCTCTTGCCTCTTGCCTTTTGCCTTCTTTCACTGATAACTGATAACTGATAACTGAATTAACGAGATGTTAAACTATCAAAACGATATTCTGTACCCACCTTGAGTTGATCACTGTTATATTTAGGAGAACTCAACAAAGAAGAATTATAAGGATTTGGTAAATCAGGAGTACGCAAATAAGGATCATTCTGTGACTGTTGTTTCAGAACATCATGATACATGATATTCACTAACTCAGCATCTCTGAGAATTTCATTTTCAGGAAAAGTTGTTCCAAACTTCTTCCCAGGACCAAATAAAAAATCTACCTGACGTTGTAAAGTGCGATCTTCGTATAAGATAGGATAATTCTTATAAAAAACCCTGTTAAAATTTTCAGGTATGGATTCATACGTTCCATTTTCTAAAGGTGTTTCCGTAGGTGTTTGTGCTTGGGTAACTACGGGAAATGCATTAGTAGCTAGTATAACCAGTAATCCAGTTAAGCCGTGTAAATTTATCTTCATGTTTACAACTCCTCAATTTTTAGACAAATTTGGGCAAATCTTAATTTATGCTTAGTTGGAGAACTATCATTAGTTCAACCTTTGGTGTAGCACAACTTTTAACTGTTTGTAATGTCTTACTCTCCTGAAACAACCAACCTATCAGATATTTGGGCAACTACTACTGATTTAACCACCCTGCGTCAGAAGTTACTAGACTTATTCTGTCAACTTGCTTATCAAGAAGGTGATTTTACTCTCTCTTCTGGACAACGTAGTTCTTACTATATTAATGGTAAACAGGTAACACTCCACCCCCAGGGAGCTTTGGCTATAGCTAGGTTGATATTAAATATTTTACCAGCAGATACGCAAGCTGTCGCCGGTTTAACACTAGGAGCAGATCCCATAGTATCCTCTGTCAGTGTTATTTCTGTCTATGAAAATCGCCCCATACCAGCATTAATTATCCGTAAAGAAGCTAAAGGACATGGTACTATGGCTTACATTGAGGGTCCAACTTTACCCCCAAATGCCAAGGTTGTAGTTTTGGAAGATGTTGTTACTACTGGCCAATCTGCACTTAAAGCTGTAGAAAGATTAAGAGCAGCGGGTTATACAGTGGATAGAGTAATTTCACTTATAGACAGACTCCAAGGAGGAGCAGAATTATATAAATCTGTCGGTTTGGAATTTGACGCACTCTTTTCTATCACAGATTTACAAGCACACTATCAGAAACAATAAAGTCAGTTATCAGTTATCAGTGGAAGAAGGTAAGAAACAAGAGTTAATATTATCCTCAGTCACCAGTCTTTATTCTTTTTGTAAAAGTCGGGATGACTGGATTCGAACCAGCGGCCCCTGCGTCCCGAACGCAGTGCGCTACCAAACTGCGCTACATCCCGGTATATAAATTTTACATACCAAAAAACATTATATCATAACTATAGCTAAAAAAACAAAATATCCAACAAATATCCAACAAATATCCAACAAATCTCTAAAAAATATCTAACAAATCTCTAAAAAATATTCAAAAATTACTTTGCTTGCTAACATTATATTTGTATAACTTCAGTGGTAAAAGCCGATTGTGACTGTAAAACCAGACTGGTTGCGGGTAAAAGCACCGCAGTGGGAGCGTGTTGGTAACGTTAAAGAAATTTTACGGGATTTAGCCCTGAATACAGTGTGCGAGGAAGCGTCTTGTCCTAACATAGGGGAATGTTTCAACGCTGGTACTGCTACATTTTTAATTATGGGACCTGCTTGTACCAGAGCTTGTCCTTATTGTGATATTGACTTTGAAAAGAAACCTCAACCCCTAGATGCTACCGAACCCACACGACTAGCGGAAGCTGTACGCAGAATGCAGCTTAACCATGTCGTGATCACTTCCGTAAATCGAGATGATTTAGTAGATGGTGGTGCATCCCAGTTTGTTAAGTGTATTAACGCAGTCCGTGAAGTATCACCTAAGACTACTATTGAAGTCTTAATTCCTGATTTATGCGGAAACTGGGAAGCATTAGAAATCATACTCCAAGCTCAACCAGAAGTAACAAACCACAACACAGAAACCATCCCTCGGTTGTATCGTCGAGTACGTCCTCAAGGTGATTATCAGAGAACATTAGAATTACTCAGAAGAACACGGCAACTTTCCCCAACCACTTACACCAAATCTGGTATCATGGTCGGCCTGGGTGAAACAGATACCGAAGTTCGTCAAGTTATGGCAGATTTACGATCCGTAGAATGTGATATTTTAACAATTGGGCAATATCTCCAACCAACCCAAAAACATCTAGATGTAAAGGACTTTATCACCCCTGAACAATTTGCAGCCTGGCAAACCTACGGAGAAGAAATAGGATTTTTACAAGTAGTTTCTTCACCCTTGACAAGAAGCTCCTACCATGCTGAACAAGTCAGGGAATTAATGAAACAGTATCCCAGATAGGGTGATGGGGAGCAGGGGGAGCAGGGGAAGCAGGGGGAGCAGGGGGAGAAAAGATTTTTACCAATGCCCAATGCCCAATGCCCTATAGCTAATGACTAATGACTAATGACTAATGACTAAATCTATTGTTATCTTGGGTGCAGGTGCTTGGGGTACAACCCTGGCAAAATTAGCGCGGGAAAATAGTTATCAGGTGCGCTTATGGTCGCGTCATGGCAACCTGGCTTTAGAAAATGCTGTTAAAAATGCTGATATTATTCTCTCTGCTATATCCATGAAAGGTGTACAGGATGTAGCTTTATTAGTTAAAACTTGTAATTTACTACCACATACTATATTTGTTACCGCCACAAAAGGTTTAGATCCAAAAACTACCCGTACACCTGCCCAAATTTGGCAAACAGAATTTCCTGATCATTCCGTAGTTGTCCTGTCAGGCCCCAACTTATCTGAAGAAATAGCACAGGAATTACCAGCAGCTACAGTAGTAGCCAGCAAAAATCTTGCTGATGCAACAACTGTGCAACGAATCTTTTCTTCTAGTCGGTTTCGTGTATATACTAATTCTGATCCGGTAGGAGTAGAACTAGGTGGTACACTCAAAAATGTCATGGCGATCGCCGCTGGTGTCTGTGATGGTTTACATCTGGGAACTAATGCCAAAGCAGCTTTGTTAACTCGCGGCTTAACAGAAATGGTACGGATCGGTAAGGTATTGGGCGCGAACCCAGAAACATTTTATGGTTTATCTGGTCTAGGAGACTTGTTAGCAACTTGTAACAGTCCTTTAAGCCGTAACTATCAAGTTGGTTATCAATTGGCTAGTGGGAAAACCTTAACCGAAATTCTCGCAGCGTTAAAAGGAACTGCTGAAGGTGTTAACACTTGTCAGGTATTGATGCAAATATCCCGGCGACAAAATCTGACTATTCCCATCACTGAGCAAGTTTACCGCTTACTGGAGGGGGAAATCACACCGCAACAAGCCCTTAACGAACTCATGTTAAGAGACATCAAGCCAGAGTATCACGAATAATCAACCATAAATTTATCCCAGCCATCCTTTCAATCAGGCTGTAACTTCAGCGTTTTTTCGGAAATCACACCCCTTCACCACCAAATAGTCACTAAAAAAATTGTTAAATCGTCAGGAAATCACATTGTTCATGTTGTAAACATAATTATGTAGTTTATCAACAGCAAGATTACCAGGAATATATTTATACCTGTTGTTAAGTCAACAGCTACAATTCCTGAAAATACCTATATTAACTTAGGTAATTGATTTTTTCCAGTTTGACTGTCGCCGGAAACACCTATGATTCCATGAAAACACCACAGTCACTGATAAATTTCCTTAAAGATAAAATCAGTCTTCTGTTTACAAAGTCAAATTTAATACAATTACTTAACTGTAATTTATTTTGTCGGCTAACGAACTTGATGTGGCAGTGAACTATTAATTAGGGCTTGCTGAATAAAACCAAAACCCTGATAAATCAAAGGTTTGAGGTGGTCAGTGAGCTTGCGGTCAGTGAGCTTCTCGAAGTGTCGAACTGCTGAACACGAGGAAATAAAGTGCAAGATATTTGAAGGTTAGACCTGAAAAACTGTGCATTTTGGGACTAAGAAATCCAAAAATTTGGGG
>RDXV01000142.1 GCA_004292695.1 Nostocales cyanobacterium
GAGGTACAGAGTTTTTTAGTTTTAGGGAACAGGGAACAGGGAACAGGGAACAGTAAATAAATCAGGGTGTACTTCATAACTTCGGAAACTGCTGTATATAAGTTAAATTACTGATATAAATTTAAGATTTACTTAGTATTCACTTCATAAACTAAGTTACAGTCAGGGATTTAACATATACAAATTGTTATTTTTTAAATAGAAAACGCAATTAAAGAAATTTGACAGTATTTATAACTAGATTGGAAAAATAAAATATTTCGGTTTTTACTGAAATAGTCCTAAAAAAACAGAAAAAAATACCTCAATAATTAGATATAATGCTTGCAATTATGGTGAAATGTGATTATCATGACATTAGGTGAGTAAACTGTGACACAAAGCAATAAAGCAAATAACAGTTAAAACACCATTGGCGAAAACAAGATCAATCATATCTTGCAGTATCCCCAATTATAAAAAAGCAAATAACTTCACCGTCAAAATGACCTTAAAATTATGAGTTATTCAAGTCCCAAACCAATAATCAAACGTCAGGAAGAGACTGTATTTGAACGTCCCAAGAAAAAAGGAGATAAAGGTAATTTTCGTTCTTTAAAGGAAGTATTTGATCTCGAGACTTTAGAAAAAAATCCTTGGGGAAAATTTCTGTTATTTATAGAAGAAAACTATAAGGATTTTACACCAAGACCCCAGGAAGAACT
Organism: Nostocales cyanobacterium; assembly: GCA_004292695.1. GTDB lineage: Bacteria > Cyanobacteriota > Cyanobacteriia > Cyanobacteriales > Nostocaceae > Okeanomitos. The sequence continues at coordinate 705 of RDXV01000142.1, forward strand.
GGAAAAGAAAGCCAAAATTATCCAAAATGCTATCCAAGTTCTCAAGGAAAATCACCAGGAATCTTGGCGAGAGATATTAAGCAGAATTAACCAATCAGAAAGAATAGATGCAGATGATTTGTATAGGCATATTTCTAGAAGTAAAAGACTCACACCCCAGGAAGTATATCAAGAATTTAATTCATCTATTAAAGGATTGATTAATAATGCGGAATATGGATTTATAGAAACTGATAATCGAGATATTGGCAGAATAAATCAACTCAATGATGCTATAAATTACTTTCATAATCATCAAGCTAAAACTTATTTAATTATTTGCCAATTGCCAGAATTTGTTCCCGAAGATGTTCAACCAATGTTTGCTACATCAAGAGGATTTCAAGAAATGATTGCAGCGGGTTCAAATCCGAAACTGCGAGATTTTAGCATGGCATTAATGAAACATTTTCGAGTTACTCAAAGTGCCATTAAAGCCGAAGCAGCTAGTAATTTAGTTTTGAGTATTGGTGAAATAGAAAGAGAGTTAAGAACACAGATTAACATTCTCGAACAGGAGAAGTTAGAACTAGAAGAACAGTTAAAACAAACTCGTAATCAAGCGCGTCAAGAGGCTTTAATTGAAATTGCTCATAGTTTGCAAAATGGCACTCCACCAGCTTTAAATCAAATCCAACAAATGATTAAATTATTAGAATTACAAGCTGAAGAAACAGGAGAACCAGAACTTTCTTCAGAACAAGCATTAAGCGTTTTTATTATTTTGCGAAACTTGATGAAAATATTACAAGAATTAGGAATTGAAACTTACCCCAAATCATTAAAAGGTAAATTGCAAATTTCGCAAAATCAACTTTCAGAATATGCCTATATAGAAGGAGAACCTTTTATGAATGAGGAAGAAATTAAATTAGTAGAATGTATTCAACAAGGATGGAAAGTAGGAGAAACAGTAATCACACCGGCAAAGGTTAGAGAGTTAAGTAGCGAGTTAAATAGCGATCAATAAATTTTCAATTTCATAAATAAAGACCAGTTAAAACCCAACTTTGTTTACTAAAAAAATAGTCGGTTAAAACCGACTTTAGCTATCAGACAGGGAATAAATTCTCTGGCTTCTAGAATATATAGCTGTAGCCAAGATGATGAAGAAATTATTGATAGTTGAAAACTAATAATAAATAGTAAGCTTTTCACTCTTGCCTTTTGCTATATACAGATTTTCAATCACTAAATTACCCATAAATATAGGGGGGAAAAAAGATGACTGACAACATAGCTATTTTACTGGATCTCGATAATATTAAACCAGAACTTAGAGAAATAGAAGATATTTGTAGACAGTATGGTAATTTAGTTGAACGACGGGCTTTTTCTAATACTCCTGCTGTGCTTGCAGCGTATGGTAGTAAATTACGTGATTTAGAATATCGCTTTGAATTAACTCCTGGGTTGTCTATTGTTGCCCAGGAAGTTGATAATTTAATTTTCCGCACTGCGGCGGAATTAATTAATAATTCTCAGTTAAATATTAAAATTATTGCTGTAGTGAGCAATGATAATGACTATGCAAACTTATTTCTCAATCTTACCAGTAAAGGTATTAAAACCTTAGCCATTGGTAATAACCAACTGGGAAATAAACTGCGAGAAAGGGCAACTTATATTGAGTTTATCAAAAATATTTTACGTCCTACCTGTCTAGGAATAGATTTAGGAACGACTAATACAGTGATAGCACTTGCTAATCAAAAATTAACAAATAATCAACAATGGACAGCAAATGCTATCAGCATTCCCGTAAAAAATGAACAAGAAGGATTACAAAATACACAATTAATTCCTTCTTCTGTGCGTTTTTCTAAACCAGATAGTTCAGAAATTGGTAAGCACGTCCGTAGTCAATACTATGCTTTTAGAGACCAAACTATTTTAGCATGGAAACATGATATTGGTACTCTCAAAGATGGTGTACCTTTTGAATATGAATTGAGTATTGGTAAAATTAAACCAGAACAAGCTGCTGGAGAAGTTTTAAAATTTTGTCGTCAGCAATTGATGAAAAAACAAATTGATGTGGGAGGTGTAGTTATTACCCATCCTGCATCTTATGAACCTGATGCAATCCAAGCAACTAGAGAAGCTGCGAAATTTGCAGGTTGGAAAGAAGATGATATTGTCTTATTACCAGAACCAAAAGCAGCGTTATATGATTTTCTTTATCGGTTAAGAAATGGAGAAATTTTTGCTAATTTAGACACCAGTCGCGCTTTAAATATTCTGGTTTATGATTTGGGAGGTGGAACATTAGATACTTCTTTACATCAAGTAGAATGGAATAGTGAGATTTCTCAGTTTGTCATTGATGATATTTCTATTGGTTCTCGTACTAGAGTTGGTGGTGATCAAGTTGATGAAAAAATCGTTGATTATCTATTTACTAAATATAGTAAGATTCAAAAACTATCAGCACCTGAACAGAGAAAACTTTGGTATGAGTTGCGAGTTTATGCGGAGAAATTTAAGCAGGTTTGGGGAGCAAAATATCTTTTGGAAGGTCAAGATCCAGAAGAATTTAAGTTACCCTTTGAATATGTGGGTTTAGATGCAAGTTTTCCCATTTTTTATAGTATCAACTATCGGCAAATGCAAGAGGCATTAAAAGACCTTTTGTGTTTAGATATTCCCTCGGATTTAATTGACAGATTAGATCCAAAAGTCGCTTTTAATCAATCTCCATTTACAGATAGACGTGATACTTTTGTCGTTCCTGTTTTAGATGTTTTATTAAAAGCTAAGGATAAATTAGGAACAGTACCTAAAATAGATGCAATTTTACTGAATGGGGGAATGACTTATTTTCCCTTAATTCGGGAACGTTTAGAAAGACTTTTACCAGGTACTTTAATCTTAGCAGAAGGAGATCCAGATTTAGCGGTTGCGCGTGGTGCGGCGCTGTATGCAGCGGATGAAGTGGGAACACCGGAAGGGATTAATCCTACTAATATTTGGTTAGAAGTTGTAAATACTAATTCTCAAGAATCTCAACTGGAATTATTAGTAGCACATGGTCAAAAATATCCTTATCGGACAACATTACAAAATTTATTTCGTTTCCCAATGGTAGAGGAGGGTTTGATCGGTTTTAATGCTTGGGTGGGTATGGGTTCAAAACCTGATCAAAATACGACTTTACAACGTACTCGTTATGTTCACGCAGAAGAAATTAGAGCAATTAATATTCAACCAGGTGATTATTTTAATCTGGAAGTTGAATATACTTTTGATGAAAGATTATTACTGACTCTTGTTCATCGAGATCGTCCAGATGCGCGGTTTAGGTTAGAAGTTTCGGCTAAAAATAATAAACCTTTATCTAAACCCAGTTCTACTACTGCGTTAACAGCAACAATAGCAACAAATAGTACAGCTAAAGAGTTAATTCCTCATATTCCTCGTTCTCGTATTGGTGGTGAAGTTGATCCAACTATTCAGGTAAAATTTACGGAATGGGGTAGAGTTACGTTAAGTCTTGCCCAATTAGGGTGGCAAAATGGTCATGTTCAAGAGCAAAGAAAAAAACTAGAATATCAAACTCGTCTGGCTGAAAATCGTCTCTCTATTGTGCAGAGTTTGTTGCAATGGTTGGAACAAGGAAATAATAGTAATGCTGATTTGCAAAGAACTAGACAAACAGTAGCGGTGATGACTTTATCTAATATTATTCAAGTTTTATCTTCAGAAGCTGCTGATTTTAAAACAAGAGAATTGGAACAAAGATATCATAATTGGATTTTGCGACAGTTTGAATCTGGACTCTCTCGATTTAAGTCAAATTATGATTTATATACAGCAATTGCCCATACTCCTGGTAAACTTTTGTGGTCAGATTTTGGAGAATTAATTTACCAAGAATTTGCAATAGATTCTAATAATAGAGGTTCTATTCCTTTACTTAATTCTTTTGGAATTTGCGCTGAACCTTCAACCAGAAATATTACTAGGTTACAGTCCATTATTCAGGCTAATCAACATTTAGCTTTACGTCAAAAGGCTTTTTGGGCTTTAGGAAGAATTATTAGTCTCGGACAACCAATAGAATGGCAAGCTAAATTAAATGATGTGGAAAAGGTAGCATCTTTTGTTTTGGATCAACTACAACATCGTATTAGTGAACCGCAAATAGCGATAGATGCTTTAGGTTGTTTGAGTCAATGTATTTTATGGCATATTACCGGACATTTTTTACATGAGAGAATTGTCAATGGTATTTTATCTTTAGGACAGATTTATTTACCTTGTGAGCAGAATATGGGTAGTTATCACGCTATTTCTGAGCAGTTTGATCGCAAGTTGGAACTAATAGAAATTGCTTTTAATCTCGATAGAGGTACGGAAAAAGATATTGAGGATTTAAAGGTATGGTTGATTGAAATTGCTAAGGGTTAAATAAAATCTGTGAAGTTTTAAGAAAGCCTATCCTTAACACTCTTTCATAGGTAGAGAGTTAAGGAGAAGTTTTCAAGAGTGGTAATTTATTAATTCCCTGAAAATTTGGCTTTCACTTCTTCTAGTTCTTTATCTATAACATCATTGTTGTTATTATTTTCTGGTAAGGGGTTTGATGTTTTTGGGGTTGGGTTTTGTGGTTGCTGTTTCCCTACTGTAAATTGTGTTTTTACTTCTTGCAATTCCTGATCCACTCTATTTAACTGACTAGAATTTTGAGATGTAACTATATTTTGTTTAACAGGTTTGTTAATAATTGTTGGGGGAATATTTGCAGAAGTTTGTGGGTTTAAACTTTGTAAGTCTTGTAAAACTTCTGTTGTGGTTTGATAACGCTGACTAGGAATAGTTTCTATCATTTTATCAATAATTTTACCTAATTCATTACTAATAGAAGTTGTTAAAAATTTTCTCCACACCCAAGCTGCATTATGGGTATCATAACTATCAAATGGCGATCGCCCGGTTAACAAATTCACACAAGTTACCCCCAAACTATAAATATCACTGGCAAAAATTGCCTTTCCTCGCATCTGTTCTGGTGCTACATATTCAGGACTGCCTATACTTGTACCCGTTCTATTTACAGGTTGTCCGGCGGTAGATTTTGCTGCTCCAAAATCAACAATTACTAATTTGTTATCACTACTTCTTCTAATAATATTTTCTGGTTTGATATCCCTATGAATTACCTGTTGATTATGACAAAATTGTAGGACATTTAATAAATCATTTAATAACTCTCGAATTTGATTTTCATTAAAAGTACCTTTATTTAATAATTCATGAGCTAAATTTTGCCCATTGATAAATTCCTGTACCAAATATTGTCTATCATCTTGTGTACAATAAGCTAAAAGTTCAGGAATTTGGGGATGTTTTCCTAATTCATCTAATTGAACAGCTTCTTGGTTGAATAATTCTATAGCTTTTTGTACTGTATTTGTACCTTGTGCTTGGGGGTAAAATTGTTTAATGACACAGTAAGGTTTAGAAGGTTTATCTTCATCTACTGCTAAAAATGTTCTCCCAAAACCACCTTGTCCTATGGGTTGAATAGCGCGGTAACGTTCTTTTAAAAGTAGTTTAGTACCGCAAGTGATACAGAACTTGACATCATTGGGGTTTTCTGGTTGTAAACAATGGGGGTTAAGACAGTAACTCATAAATATGACTCTCTTATTTATACTTATTGTGCCTTGTCAGTAAACATCTTGGATGGTGTTTTAAAAGTTTAGTTACTAGATACTTTGTGAGCTTACTAACCCTGTACGCTTTAAAAACATTCTGTTACAAACTAATCACCAATTATTTCTAAAACTGATTTTGGTAGTAATTTTTCTTTAAACCAAATAATTTGAGCGGGAACATGATCTAATTTTACCCCGGCTTTTTCTAAATTCAATCTTTCGGAAATTGCTAAGATTAAATTATCACAGTCAGCGCGACGTACTTGAGAGAATTTTTTTTGTAAGTATTCTGGCCGCCAATATCCAACTATTTCTAATAAAAAAGTTCTGCCATCGGGATGAACTAAACGAAAATCAGGAATCATCACACTACCGGGAATGGGAATTAAATCTACTTCTCTTTCTAAAATCCAAGCTGTTTTTAATTTATCCCATTTATCAGCAAAAGATTGTTCTAACATACTATCATAGGGTTTACCTTTGGGATAATGGGAGACTAAACCACATTCAGAATTAAGAGTAAATCTGCCTATTTTCCATTCATTGGTATAGAAATCTTTAGTTTGTAAAGTAGCTGCTAAACTCCATTTTGTGACATGAAGTAAGGCGGGAATTAATTTGGCGATCGCCAGTCCATAACGAGTGCTAGGATTAAATAAACTGGTAGGTCCATCTATACTAATAGTAAAACCATGATCTGCGTCTCCTTCAATATAAGCCATTAATTGAAATAACTTCAAATAACGGAATAACAACTTATATTCTCCTGGTACATTCCGATGAGCATTTAATATTAACTGAGTAGCTTTATAAAACACCCCTTGCACCTGAGATAAATTATAACGATGTAATAAATCTTCCGGTGTTGGTGCATCAAAATTAGTTAAAATCTTATTTTCTGATAAATCAGCATATAAACCATTTTGCACATGAACAGGTAAAATTTCCCGTTGTAATTCCTGACTTAATTGATTAGCAATTTGATCTAAAACTGTACTTGTTTCTTCATGACTAGAAACTGATTTTGCTGCTAAAGAAAACACCCTTTCTCTTAACATTCCAGGTTCAAGGGGACTAACTACCTCAAAAGTACAAAAACTACTTTTTAAAATATAAGCCAACCCCCGCTTCATCCGATAATCAGTAGTATCACCTTCAAAATCAGCTAATTGCTTTTCTAACTCCCCTTGACACTTACCCACAGCAGCATTAAAAAAGCCAATTAACTCCCTAGCTAAACCCAAATGTTTATCATCAAGTTTCAGTCTCTTGGGAATTATTTCCTCCCCGTTTTGACGATGAATCAGTAACTCCGTTGTTAACATTTTCTTGCTTATTTTTATTAGTTGAATAATTAATCTCTAACTGTTCAGCAGCCTTTAAATCCCGTGCTTGCTTACCCCCATAAACAACCTTTAAACCACCCTTTCTTTCCTGCTTCTTATCTTCCTTCTCATCCCTCTTTCCTTCGTGTTCTTCGCTCCTTCGTGGTTCATTTCCTGTTAAACCCCTCCTCCTAGCAGAAGTTCCTTCCTCACTGGTATCTTCCGCAATCACTTCATATAAAATTGCCTGTTTATTTTCCACATTTCCCTTTCTTAAAACCCGACCTAACCGCTGTACATATTCCCGTGCTGAACCAGTACCAGAAAGAATAATTGCCACAGCAGCAGAAGGAACATCAACACCCTCATTTAAAACATGAGAAGCCACCAAAGTATTATAAACACCTTCCTTAAACTTAGTTAAAATTTCATGCCTTTCTTTCACAGGAGTTTGGTGAGTAATTGCCGGAATTAATAACTCTTGAGAAATGCGATAAACAGTAGCATTATCAGCAGTAAAAATCAAGATTCTTTCTGGGAAATGTTCTGCTAATAAATCCACTAAAATTCTTAACTTTCCATCAGTTCCCAAAGCGATTTCTTTAGCTTGACGATGGGCTAACATTGCTCTACGTCCGGTTTGCGATCGCGCACTCATTTGTACAAAAGTTTGCCAACCTTGTAAACTACCTAAAGAAATACGAGATTGCTTTAAAAAATCATTGCGAGTTTGAATTAATTGATCGTATTTTTCCCGTTCTAATTGTGATAATTTTACCTTAATTTGTACAACTTGATGGGCAGCTAAAGCCTTACCCGCCAAATCTTCCGCCCGTTGACGGTAAACTTCCTTACCAATGAGAAAATCTAACTCAGTATGTTTACCATCAGTACGTTCCGGTGTAGCAGAAAGTCCTAAACGATAGGGAGCGATCGCATATTCCGCAATTACTCGGTTAAAATCTGTAGGTAAATGATGACATTCATCAAAAATTACCAGTGCATATTTATTACCTAAACTTTCCGCATGAATAGCCGCACTATCATAGGTTGCCACCAAAATAGGGGTTTTATCCCGTGAACCACCCCCCAACAAACCCAACTCCGCATCAGGAAAAGCCGCCTTTAAATGTGCATACCACTGGTGCATCAAATCCAAAGTGGGAACAACAATTAACGTCGTCCGGGGTGTAGCTTGCATCGCCATCTGTGCTAAATAGGTCTTTCCCGCCGCCGTAGGTAGCACCACAACCCCCTGCCTACCCGCCAACTTCCAAGCCGCTAAAGCCTCGGTTTGATGGGGGTAGGGAGTCATTTCTAAACTGGGTATCAACTCCAAAGGATAAAATTCCTTAGCCTCATCTACAAAGTAAGTATCTTCCCCTTGTAGTGCTTCTACCAACTCACGATACTTAATAGCGGGAACACGAAACTTTTCAATTCTATCATCCCAGGTAGCAAAATCTATCCATGCTTTACAGCGTGGAGGAGGGTGTAAAATTAACGTACCACGATCAAAAGTTAAAGTAGGGTTGCGACCCATGTTAGGTTGTCTCCCAACTATCTACTACAGTTGTAGAATGTGTCAGAGTCAATAAATCATCTGAACAAACAGATTGTTAATATCTGACGCACCCTACCAATGTACCAGTTACGTAAATTATATAATACTAAAAATCCAGATTGCTCATGATATCATGTCCGGCTAATCACTTATCATAAGTTTCCGATTTTTTCCAAACGCACAAATTTATAAAGTATTAAAACGAACATGATATGAATTACAAAAAAGAGATAGGTATAAATCAGATAGAAGCATTATTTAATTCTGAGATATCAGATTTAAAAATTGATGTAAATAAAGTTGAATCATACAAAGAACAAAGGCGACTTTTCATACTCAAGCGCCTAAAATTACAAACAAAAATTATGTTAATAGCGGGTATAACATTAACCGCATTTTTTGTTTGGAATAATCAAACTATCAATGGTAAAGTCTACGCTTTCAAAATTGGGTTAGTAATAGAGGCTTTTATTTTCTTATGTTGGGTATTATGCAAAACAAAAGTCGGTCAACGTTACCCACATATCTTATTTTTAAACTTATCCTGGTCTATAACTTGTGTCTTGCAGATTTACGCGGCAGCTTTATTTAACTTTGTTGAACCATTTTATAACATTTGGAACTTAGTATTTATCACTCAAGCAACATTAATTCCTGTCCGTTGGCGTTATCATCTGATTTCTCAAATAGGGACTTGTATCTGTTACCTAATTCTCTACATAATTTACAATCCTACCTTGAGAAATCAACCTTATTTTTATGTAGAAAATGGAATTTATTTATTTTGGACAGGGGTAATTTGCATCTTTTCAGTTTATTTATATGAAAAACTCAGAAAACAAGAATTTAGAGCAAAACAAGAATTACAAATAGCCCAACAACAGTCAGAAAAACTACTTTTAAATATCCTTCCTCAAGTCATAGCCGAACAATTAAAACAACAACCTACAACCATAGCCGATAGTTTTTTAGAAGTAACAGTCTTATTTGCTGATATTGTCGGATTCACAGAACTTTCTAGCCATACTTCTCCACCGCAACTGGTAGAATTATTAAATGAAATTTTTTGTTTATTTGATGAATTAGCGGAAATTCATGGAGTAGAAAAAATCAAAACCATAGGTGATGCTTACATGGCCGTTGCTGGTTTACCAAAACATCGTAGTGATCACGCTACAGCTATCGCAAATATGGCCTTAGATATGCAGAAAGTGCTAGGAAAATTTAACCAAGAACAAAACCAATCATTTAGAATTAGAATTGGTATTAGTACAGGTCCAGTAGTTGCAGGAGTCATAGGTTTAAAAAAATTCGCCTATGATTTATGGGGTGATACGGTGAATACAGCCAGTAGAATGGAATCTCATGGAATACCTGGTTGTATTCAAGTAAGTGAAAATAGCTATCATTTATTAAAAGAAAAATATATTTTAGAAAAACGCGGTTCTGTAGAAATTAAAGGAAAAGGACAAATGACTACTTATTTACTTAAAGGAATCAGGTAGTAATGATACAATTAATTACTAATACTCAATTGATTTATGATTAGCCCTGATTTTTTCATTTTTCCAATCATCCATGACTAAAAAAGTAGATATTGGTAGTAAACGCTTAATAAGTCTCGCCCCTGATAATTGGGTACAATGGGTAACACAAAGAAAAGATGTTCGAGTGAAAGAATTTATTTCCTCAGAATTTCAATGGGTTAGCCGCGATAACGACGTACTCATGAAAGTTGAAAACCCAGAGGGTGAATTTTTGCTTCTCAATGAGTTACAATTGCGTTACAAAGAAACAATGCCTCTGAGAATGACGGCTTATACTGCTTTAGCCAGAGAACGTTATAATTTACCCATATATCCTGTTCTCGTTAATATTTTACCCCATGTCCAAACACCCAACATTCCCAACTTCTATCAACAAGAATTTATGGGAATGAAGAGTTATCAAGACTATCAAGTAATTAATTTGTGGGAAATTGAAGCTAGTTTAGTTTTTCAAGAAAACCTAGCAACTTTATTACCCTTTGTTCCAATTCTCAAAGGAGGTGGTGAAGAAGAAATTGTGAGAGAAGCAGTAATTAAACTGCGAGAAAATGAAAAATTAAGTGATTTAGAACCATTATTATCGTTCTTTGCATCATTCGTCCTAGAAATACCAATAGTTCAACAAATCATGAGGTGGGATATGACAGTATTAAGAGAATCACCCTGGTATAACGAAATCCTCAAACAAGGTTTGCAACAAGGTTTACAACAAGGTTTGCAACAAGGTTTACAACAAGGTTTGCAACAAGGTTTACAACAAGGTTTGCAACAAGGTTTACAACAAGGTTTACAACAAGGTTTACAACGAGGTGAACAACGAGGTGAACAACGAGGTGAAGCTAATGCAATTATTCGCTTATTATCAAAACGTTTTGGTAATTTAGCACCAGAAATTACATCACAAATTCGTCAATTATCAATCCCACAATTAGAAACATTAGGAGACAGTATTTTTGATTTTTCTACAACGTCTGATTTAGAATCTTGGTTAAAAAATAATCAAGAATAGTCAATCATAGGCAGATGACAAAGAAGTTTTGTTATCTGTCACGCTTCTTATTAAAACAAAGATAGTTTAACAAAACATGAAGTGAAATATGATAATACTAGAAGAAACACCCTTGTATAAGGAAATTCTTAAAGAACTTTTTCAGCAAGGTTTACAACAAGGTGAACAACGAGGTGAACAACGAGGTGAACAACGAGGTGAACAACGAGGTGAAGCTAATGTAATTATTCGCTTATTATCAAAACGTTTTGGTAATTTAGCACCGGAAATTACATCACAAATTCGTCAATTATCAATCCCGCAATTAGAAACATTAGGAGACAGTATTTTTGATTTTTCTGCTATGAATGATTTAGAAAACTGGTTAGCACAAAATCAAAATCCTCAGATATAAACCAAAATAGCAACAGTTTAGCACCTGCAACCTTTACACTTCCCCATGAAATTGAGTATCCTAAAATAGTAAGGGAATCAACTGAGTGTAAATTTCCAGCAGGTGTTAAATGCTGCAAGCACAAGAACTATTACAAGAACGTTATCAACTTCAGTATCAACTGGGTAATAACGGTATTCGTCAGACTTGGTTAGCAAAAGATTTACAAGCTACCGATGATCGAAACTCCCTGGTAGTTGTCAAATTGTTAGCCTTTGGTGGTGCTGTACAATGGGATGATCTGAAATTATTTGAAAGAGAAGCACAAATTTTAAAACAACTAAATCATCAATTCATTCCTAAATATATTGACTATTTTTGTATTGATGATAGTCATTTATGGTTTGGTTTAGTTCAAGAATATATTCCTGGTATATCCTTAAAAGAAAAACTCAATCAGCAAGGTAAATTCACAGAACAAAATGCCAAAGATATCGCTATTCAAGTTTTAAAAATTCTGACTTATTTACATAATTTAAAACCCAGTGTTTTACATAGAGATATTAAACCTAGTAATTTAATATGGGGAGAAAATCACCAAATTTATTTAGTTGATTTTGGTGCAGTGCAAGATAAAGCAGCTAAAGAAGGTGTCACTTTTACAGTAGTGGGTACTTATGGTTATGCACCGATGGAACAATTTGGAGGGAGATCAGTTCCTGCATCAGATTTATATGCTTTAGGTGCAACTCTCATTCATTTATTAACTGGAATTTGTCCCGCAGATTTACCTCAAAAAGATTTAAACATCCAATTTACAGATCATATAAATTTAAGTTTAGCTTTTGAAAACTGGCTAAAGAAAATCACAGATCCTTCACCAGAAAATCGTTTTAGTGATGCCACACAAGCCTTAAATGCAATTAAATCAGGAGAAACATATTTTGAAAATAGAGAAATTAAACATTTAGATATTAAAGATGTCATTAATAATTCTGGATGTGGAATGTTTAATAAATATGCCAGAGTTCCTGATGACATTTTAGGTTGGAATTGGGGAGCATTTTTAATGCCTTGTTTGTGGTTATGGACTAATAAAGTTTGGGTTGGGTTGGTTTGTTTTGTTCCTATTTTTGGCTTTATCATGGCGATGATACTAGGTTTTAAAGGTAATGAATGGGCATGGAAAAGTAGACGTTGGCGTAGTATTGAACAATTTAAAAATCATCAAAGAGGTTGGGCAATTAGTGGTTTAATGATCGGCGCACCGATAAGTATTATATTTTGGCTTTTTTCCCTTTCTTATTTGTTAGATTTTATCTTTTAATGAAATCAAAGAAATAGCTGAAATAAAAAAAGGCACTCCTGCTATTAACAAGAGGCCATATTTAATAACTTGTATCGTGTTAATTTTGACTTTTAACTTTGTGTTCCTGCGGTTTCAAAAACACCCACAGGACAACTAACATTTGTACCACCTAAACCACAATAACCACCAGGATTTTTAGCTAAATACTGTTGATGGTAGTCTTCAGCATAATAAAATTCTGGTGCGTCTAAAATTTCAGTGGTAATTTTGCCATAACCTGCTTCATTTAAAGCTGTTTGATAAGCATTTTTAGAGGCTTCGGCTAGTTGTTTTTGTTCAGCAGAATAAACATAAATTCCTGAACGGTATTGAGTACCAACGTCATTACCTTG
>RDXV01000143.1 GCA_004292695.1 Nostocales cyanobacterium
CAAGTAGGTGACAGGTGACAGGTGACAGGTGACAGGTGACAGGTTATCTCGTTATCTCGTTCCCAGTCTCAGACTGGGAATGCTGTTTTTGAGGTTCTACCTCATGACACGATGCAAGTCAGAGACTTGAGATTTCATTCCCATACAGAGTATGGGAACGAGGTAACGAGGTAAAACGAGGTAAACGTTTAATTATTTGAGATGCCTAATAAAAATGAACTGCGACGCTATTTATTAGAAACTCGTCAGTCTTTGACGATGGTAGAATGGAAGGAAAAGAGCGATCGCATTGTTGCACATTTACAAAAATCAGATATTTTTAATCAAGCTACCACTGTTTTAGCTTATTTTAGTTTTCGTCAAGAACCAGATATCAGTCCTTTGTTTTCTGACTCCCAACGTCGTTGGGGTTTTCCCCGTTGTGTGGGTAAGTCTTTATTTTGGCATTTTTGGAATTATGATGATCCGTTGATAAATGGGAAGTTTGGTATTTCTGAACCTCACCCAGATGCAACTATGATAAATACTGATGAGGTTGATTTAATTATTGTCCCCTGTGTGGGTTGCGATCGCCAAGGTTATCGTTTAGGTTATGGTGGTGGTTATTATGATCGTTTGTTGAGTGATCCTCAATGGTCTAATATTCCTACTATTGGTGTGGTTTTTGATTTTGCTTTTTTACCTCAGTTACCTGTTGAATGTTGGGATCAACCTTTAATGTCGGTGGTGACGGAAGCAAGAGTTATGGAAGAATAAACCACGAAGACGCGAAGTACACGAAGGAAGAAGAGAAGGTTAAGAGATATTTTCTGTAGTTTCTATAATTGATTGTGTGTATGATTGAGGAGTTATTGGGGGAAGTTTTATGAAGATTGTTACTGTTAATATTTTGTTTAAGTTAAATTATTGGTTACAAAGAAGGGATTTATTGATTGCAGGTTTAAAGGCTGAAAATCCTGATATTATTGCTTTACAAGAAGTTAGTTTAGAAGAAGATACCGCAGCTTGGATTGCTGAACAGTTAGATATTCCTTATGTTTATAAGGCTGTTCCTCAAGATGTTAATAATAGTGATTTACCTTTTGGTTTAGCTATTCTCAGTCGGTTTCCAATTATTAAAACCGCAGCAATTGATTTAGAACATCAGGGAAGAATTGCCCAATATGCTCATGTTAAATTAAATGATAACACATCTTTTGTTATTTGTAATGGTCATTATTTTTGGTATCCCGGTTCACATAAAAAACGCAATCAACAAATAAAGTTAATGTTAAATTGGTTGTCGGAGTTTGGTGAGGAAATACCTGTGATTTCTGTGGGAGATTTTAATGGTACTCCTGATACTTCGGGGATTAAGTTAATTAAGGAAAAATATCGGTCAGCTTATGAAGTATATCATGGAAGTGAACCAGAATATACTTGTCCAACAATGTTAGATCAAATTAGTTGGAAAAAACGATTTAGACAATTTTGGAGAACTTTGATTTTTAATAGGAGTTGGAAACTTTGGAAGGGTACTTTAGATTATATTTTTATTAATCAGCGTTTACAGGTGCGAGATTGTCGAGTTATTTTAAATCAACCAGCAGCTAATAATCGTTATCTTTATCCTTCGGATCATTTTGGTATTTTTGCAGATTTGGAGATTGTTGATCATGGTTAAGATCCCCGACTTCTAACCCAAAATTATCATTTATTAACAAGATTAAATAAAGAAGTCGGGGATCTGAAAACTAATGTATAATGATATTTAAAGATAAGGGTAGAATTATGACAATTATTACTGATTTAAAGCTACTCTATGAAAGCGATGAAAGTTTATGGTTAGAAGAAACTATAGAGTTATTAAGACAAAAACAGTTTCATCAACTAGATGTAGAAAATTTAATTGAGGAATTAGTTAGTTTGGGTAAAAGAGATTTAGCAAGGGTGAAAAGTCTTTTGAGACAAATTATTATTCATTTATTATTATTGCAATTTTGGCAGGTAGAATATGAAAGAAACCATCGTCATTGGATAGGGGAAGTGAAAACTTTTCGATATGACTTAAATAATCATCTAACTACAAATTTAAGGAATAAGTTGGAGGATGATTTAGATAATATTTATCACAGTGCTGTTGATTTTGTGGAAAGTAAGACTGATTTAACAATCTTACCAGAAAAGTGTCCTTATTGTTTGGGTCAGTTGTTGGATGATGATTATTTACCTGAAAAAGATTCATGAGGTAAATGTGATACAATATCTCGAAAATTGCTGTGAATATTAAACTTACTAATTTTGTTTATCTGTTTATTGCTGCTATAGGTGAAATTTCCGGTTGTTTTAGTTTTTGGGCATGGTTAAGGTTAGGAAAAAGCATTTTTTGGATTATTCCCGGAATTTGTGCTTTAATGATTTTTGCCTTTGCTTTAACTAAGGTTGATTTACCTAACGCTGCTAGGGTTTATGCAGTTTATGGAGGAATTTATTTACTTTCTTCTTTGTTGTGGTTGTGGTTAGTTGAAGGGGTAAAACCTAATAGATGGGATTTTTTGGGGGTGGGAATTTCTCTTTTAGGAACTTTGGTAATTTTGTTTGGTTCACGTCGGTAATTTATTTATCCCCTTTTTATCCCATTGCTTTTCTCTCTGTCTCTGCGTGAGATTTGTTTTTAAATTTTTTATACCAATGCCTTGGGATTTTACAGCATAGTACCAGAAACTCAAAATGCTGTCAAGGGCAATGGCTGAAACAACCAAAAATCGTTAATTTAATAGAAATAATTATCAATAATATTGAGAATAGAGGGGGGTTTATTGACACAAAACTTTTTTTCAGGAATTTAGTATGGAACGCAGATAAACGCGGATAAACGCAGATAAAAATGGTAGGTTGGGTTGACGTTAGGAAACCCAATATTTACTAATTTGTTTTGGGTTGTGTGTTCTTGGAATTATTAACCACGAAGGAGCGAAGGGAAGGAAGGAAAGAGAGTTTTAGAGAGATTTTTTGTGAGTTTTGGAAATTTTAAAGTTGGGTTTTTTGTTGGGTTTGATCAATGGAACAGAGAAGCAATGCTCGCTGTTGAATTGTTGATATACTCCATTGTATTTCGCGCTGACTCATTTATTCTGTCCATTGGGGTGGAACTTTGCAACATTTGCGGTGAAGTTGCTAGTTGTGCGTAAACACTTAATAAAAAATCTGGGTCAATAACTGGTATTCCATTAGTTTGAAAATAAGGATTTCTAGTGACAACTAAAACTGGTTGACCTTGATAAACGACGACAGGAGGGTTAAGACAATAAGTATTGTAAGGACTGTATACAGCGTATGGACTACCATATAAACCGTAAGAGTTACGAATACTATAAACTCCCCAATCACTACCATATATTCCATGAAGATTATTTATCGAGTTTGGATCATGTGGGTTACTGGACAATAATCCGAGAAATACATTATCAGCACTCCATAACTGAGCGTTACCATTAATGGCTATGAGAAATTCTAAAATTGACATAGTTTTAACTGGTATAGTTAGTTTTTTGAGACTATACTAATTAAAACATAAATAAATTCTCTAGGTATCCATGATTTCACCTAAAGCAGCTAATTTTATAATTCGTCATCTTGATGCTATTGATAAAATATTATCAAAGCGATTAATGCGAAAACGTCCTTGGTTGGAAACTGCATTGACTTTTTTATTTTGTGATCTGTTAGACGGAGAAACCCAAGATGAACAACATTTAGAATATTCACTGGAAGAACTCAATCAAGACTTAAATAAAATAGATGAACTATTAAATATAAGTTTTGCAATTGATACTCATGAATACAATCAGAATATAGAGGGTTATATCACTCAATCAGATATTGGTTTTATCCTTAATTTTGAAGATCATTTACTACAAGAAGAATCATGGAGTGCTGCATACTTTCTGCAAGCAAAACGTTTACCTCCTCATCCTTTTAACCCTAAGCATCCTATGAGATATAATGAAAAGAGTCGGTTTGATATAGATATAGAACAGAAGAAGAAAATAGATATTTTAAATAATATATTGGGAGTTAACTGTATAAAGTATTTACTATATTGTCCTAGACCATCAATGCTGGATTATACTACGGAAAAAAAACTTTCTTATCTTCGTAACCAAACAATTAAAAATCGCACTGATTTTTTTGACAATATATTCTGGCTAGAATTTTATCAAAAATCAGAACTTTTAGAAGATAGTTTAGCTGCGGGTATTTTTGTCAATGAAATAGAAAATTTACCAACAAATTTAGGTAATGTTCATAAGTCTATATTTAAGAGTTGCTTACCCTTTTCTTGGTTTATAGTACAGCATCTATTTGGAAATAAATTTGACAATTTTAAATATTTTAAATCTTCCGTCTCTCGATTTGATGAATTGATAGAAGAAATTGAGGGTGATATAAAATGGGAAGGTACTAAATGGATACATGATATAGTTTCAGGAAATCTTGAAGCAATTGATCAGCTAATTCAAAAATTGTCAAACATACCCGGAAAACAAACATTTCGTTTTCTACCAAAGCATACAATTAATTTAACAATCAGCGTTAGAGATGAAGGATATAAAATTTCAGAGAGTGATGATATCCCATTCTGAAGGATGTTGTTCATAATAATCCCAAGCTGCTGTTAAATCTTCCGATGTCAAACTCGGATAATTTTGCAGCAATTCTAGATCATCTGCTCCCTGTTTTCTCAAAACCAAGACTGAGAAATTCAATATCCAATTCTTCTAATAATGCTTTAATTAAATCACTAATAATTTCTCTATTACATTGATATTCTAAAGATGGATTGATAATTTCTAACATTCCCTGATCATAAGCAATTCTCGCAGCGCGATATTCTCCCAACTCCTCTAAAATTGCTTCCAATTCTATCCAAGTAACATTTTCTAATAAAACCCTTTGTCCTGGTGGTACATGAATGCGCTTTAATTCTAACAACATCCTTTCCACTCCTTAAACTTAATAAATCTATCTTACCCCATCAATAACATCTTTGAATTTTTCCGTAAAATTAAATGTCAAAATTACATTTTATGCTTGATTATCTTGACTGTTAAATAACTTATTTAGGTGATATTTTAATTTCCACTTTTTGATTTAAAGCTGCCGCAATTCGCGCTAACATAGACAAAGAATGTCCCTCATAATCTGCATCTTCTAATCTAGCAATCACTGACTGAGTAGTACCAACTAAATCAGCTAATTGTTTTTGAGTTAGTCCAGCTTGTTTCCGAGCATCGTAAATGATTTGAGATACTTGAGCATTTAAAGAAGATTCTCTCACCATCTCTTGTAATTCTGGATCTTCCTTGATCATGTTGTGAATAATTTTCATTGCATTATCAGTTTTCTTCATCTGCTTATTCCTCTGGTTCAGTATAAGTATGAATTTCTGGATTGAGTACAAATAAATTCTTATATTTTAATGCTAAATCAATGTCTTTCTCTGGAACTTGATTATCTTCTTTAATCATGGCATGAGCTAAAATCACCACATTTTGTCCATGAAAAAAATAGAGGATTCTATACTGTACTTTAACGTGCTTCGCTCTTAACTCATAAATCCCATCTCTCAAAAAATCTGCTGCTGGTCTTCTTAATTCAAAACCATACTCGGCTAATTGTTCAATTCTCGCAATACAGTTTGCATATCCTTTGCGATCTTGTTTGATGAGTTTTTTTAACCAATTTAAAACAGGAACTTCTCCTCTATCGTCCTGAAAGAAAATGATTTGCGTTTCTGGCATTGTTGAGGATGGATCTACATTTATTATTGATTATATAGCAAAAATGCGATTAATACTTTTACTCTATTAATCCTTCTTTTTTCCACGCCTCTGCATCTTTACCTAAGAAAACTCTCATATCAATCCCTTGGGATTTTAACTAAATTTACCAGAAACTCAAAACACTGTCAAGAGCGATGGCTGAAATAACCAAAAATCGTTAAATTAATAGAAATTATTAGCAATAATATTGAGAATAGATGGGGGTTTATTGACACAAAACTTTTTTTAGGAATTTAGAATAGAACGCAGATAAACGCAGATAAAACATTAACTCTCTCTCTGCGTCCTCTGCGGTTCGATAAAAAAAGGTGGGTTTTAAAATTCCCACCCCAGAAACAGCAGATTTCAGATTAATCAGGTACAGAATTTAACTGGAAACCAGATGTAAAAAGAGTTGGGCAACCACGGGGGGATTGCCCCTACTGACTCCTTTAAATTAGCGTTTAGCTAACTTCTTCGCCATTTTACGGAGACGAATAGATTGGGGAGTTACTTCCACCAACTCATCAGGTCCGATGTACTCCAATGCTCTTTCCAAACTCATATCTATGGGTGCTTGCAACTGTACCAGTTCATCCCCACCTGCCGCACGGTGGTTAGTTAACTGCTTGGTTTTGCAAACGTTCAATTCTAAGTCTTGAGGACGGTTGTGTTCACCGACAATCATGCCTTTGTAAACCTTTGTCCCTGGAGTGATGAAGAATGCACCTCTATCTTCAGCGTTTTTCATTGCATAGAAAGTAGAAACACCTTCTTCAAACGCAATCAACACACCTTTGTTTCTTGCTTCGATATCGCCAGTAAGAGGACGATAATCTAGGAAACTGTGGTTCATGATGCCTTCACCGCGAGTCATTCGCATGAACTCACCCCGGAAACCAATTAAACCACGAGCAGGAATCACAAATTCTAATTGTGTGCGATCGCCAACACCAGGCTGCATATCTTGCATTTCCCCTTTTCTTTGTCCTAGACGTTCAATACAGCTACCAACTGCATCACTAGGAACATCTAAAACCAACAATTCAAAAGGTTCGCAAGGTTGGCCATTAACTTCGCGGTAAATTACTTGAGGCTGAGAAACTTGGAACTCGTAACCTTCCCGTCGCATGGTTTCAATTAAGATACCCAAGTGTAATTCACCCCGTCCAGAAACGTGGAATTTATCGGGTGAGTCGGTTTCTTCCACTCTTAAAGCCACGTTGGTTTCTAATTCTCGGAACAGGCGATCGCGTACTTGACGAGATGTAACCAGTTTACCTTCTTGACCTGAAAAGGGTGAATCATTTACCCAGAAAGTCATCTGTAAAGTAGGTTCATCCACTTTAATTAGTGGTAACGCTTGGGGTTCATTAGGATCGGTAATAGTTTCACCAATATAAGCATCAGCAAAACCAGCAACCGCCACAATATAACCAGCAGTGGCTTCCTGTAATTCTACCCGCTTCAATCCTTCAAATCCCATCAACTTGGAAATTTTAGACTTGACAATATTACCACTTTCTGTAATTAAAGCTGCCTGTTGTCCAGCGCGGATAGTACCGTTATGGATTCTACCAATTACAATCCGTCCCAGATATTCAGAATAATCAAGGGTGGTAACTTGCAATTGCAGAGATTTCTTAGGATCACCTACAGGTGCGGGAACATGACGGAGAATAGCCTCAAACAAAGGCTGCATATCTACAGGTTCTTCTTCCAAGGTTAATTTTGCATAACCCGCCATCCCGGAAGCGAACAGATAAGGGAAATCACACTGGTCATCATCAGCGCCTAATTCCAAGAACAGATCCAAAACCTTATCAACGGCTACATGAGGATCAGCCTTAGCACGATCAATTTTGTTGATAACAACAATAGGACGTAAGCCCTTTTCTAAAGCCTTTTTCAGTACAAAGCGAGTCTGAGGCATTGGACCTTCGTTAGCATCAACAATGAGGATGCAACCATCAACCATGCCTAATACCCGTTCTACTTCTCCACCGAAGTCAGCGTGTCCAGGGGTATCAACAATATTGATTAGGGTATCTTTATATTTAACCGCCGTATTTTTGGAAAGAATAGTAATTCCTCGCTCTCGCTCCAAAGCGTTGGAGTCCATCACACAATCCGGAACGTCTTCGCCTTCGCGGAAAATGCCGGACTGTTTGAGAAGTGCGTCAACCAGTGTGGTTTTACCGTGGTCAACGTGGGCGATAATGGCGACGTTACGAATTGGGAGCGTCATAAGAGCGTTGTTGTGTAATTTAGGGTTTTTAGATTTAATAGCTTAGTTAGCTTAGTTTTCGGTTGTTTTAACAGAAGTGGGAGTTTTTTGCCAGTTCTGTAACGAACCTTTAATAATTCTAACTCAATTGTCACAAATATTGTTGTTTTGACAGAAAATAGCAAGAGTGATTCTTGGGGTTCATAGCCTAATGACGAAATTTCTTAGGACAGATGTACTAAATCTTGAATTGAAACTATAATAAATGGAGTATGTAATGTGTTTGATTTGCGAGTGTGATGATGATTAATTGTTTAACTGTATCTCGCTATTTCATTATCAAAGCTTACCAAGACGGCATAGAAGCAGAAATGACAAACATGAAAGTACAAAAGCTGCTTTATTATGCCCAAAGTTTGCATTTAGCCATGTATGATCAACCATTATTTACCGAAGAAATACAAGCATGGCGTTATGGTCCAGTTTGTCCACCTGCCTATAGATTTTATAGCGAATTTGAAGCTAAACAATTACCTATTCCTGGTCAAGAATCATTATCAGAAATATCTGAAGATGATAAACAACTGCTAGAGGAAGTATGGGAATATTTTGGCGGTTATCATGCTTATCGTTTAAGTGATATGACTCACTTAGAATTTCCTTGGAAAAAAGCACGTCAAGGTTTACCACCTCAAGCTGCTTCCACCACAGTCATTTTATTAGAAGATTTAAAAGCATTAGGACATGAGAAATTAGATCAGATTGAAAGAGATCATCCATTTTACAAAGATGTGATGAGACAAGTTTTAAAAGATGCTTGTAATTCAGAAACATCAACTCGTGTTAAAAAAGGAGAAGTCCGTGACTGGCTTAACTCCCTTCTCGATTGAAAAAACCGATAATTTTCAGCGTTCTTTCAAAAAACTTGCCAAAGCGTATAGGTCTGATTTTGTAGAGTGTGTGGCACAAATTTTAGAAGATTTAATTGATGATCAATATCCGATAAATTCTCGCTATGAACCTTTACCGGGAAAAATAGAATTACCTGAAGGTTGGTCATTTCATAAACTAGATTTTAAAGTATCAAAAGGTGCATCTGGACAAATTAGATTAATGTATTTAGTGAATACAACTGATTGTATAATTAAACTGGTGTGGATTTATAGCCATGAACAATTTGCTAAACGTCCGGCTGATGTAGATTTAAAGAGTGTGCTTAAAGAAATTTTCGATAGTTAGGATGTGGTTATATTAAGATTTTTAGATAATTATTAAATTTTCTATTCTGGTAGATTTTGTGCCAAAATAGACTGATAACTCTATAATTCTACAGGTTATGGTTTGGGAATCAGGACAGCAATTACAAAATGGTAAATACACTATAGAAAAAGAACTAGGTGAAGGTGGTTTTGGGATCACATATCTTGCTAGAGATAATAATGGAAATTTCGTTGTGATCAAAACGTTGAATGATGCAATACAACGACGTGCTGATTTTGCTAAATTTCAACAGGATTTTATTAATGAAGCGATTAAATTAGCCAAATGCAATCATCCCCACATCGTGAAAATTTACGAAGTCATAAATGAAGATGATTTGTGGTGTATGGTAATGGAATATATTGATGGAGAAGATTTAGGAACTTTAGTAGAAAATCACGGTGTTTTATCTGAAGATATAGCATTAAAATATATTCAACAAATAGGAGAAGCATTAACTGTAGTTCATAATAATGGTTTATTACATCGAGATATAAAACCGCAAAATATAATGATCCGTTCTGGGAAATCAGAAGTAGTATTAATTGATTTTGGGATTGCTAGAGAATTTATAGAAAATCGAACTGGAACACATACACAAATGTTAGCTCCTGGTTTTGCACCCATTGAACAATATGATGTGAAAGCGAAAAGGGGAGCATTTACAGATGTATATGCTTTAGCTGCAACTTTGTATTCTTTATTAACAGGAGAATTACCAACTATAGCACCAATGAGAGCGATTGGTACAGAAATAGAAGAAGCGAAAAAGATAAATTCAGAGATTAGTGATCGCGTGAATCATGCGATAATTCAAGGAATGGAAATTAAGCCGGAAAATCGTCCGCAGTCAATCAATGAATGGTTATCTCTTTTAAAGATTCAAACAAGCAATTTTGTTATTTACCCAACAGCAAAACTAATTATTGAAGATAAGATTATCCGTGACTTTAAAAATTATGTTGATTATAATAGTAATAATGCAGGATATTTGATACATCATAGAGAACATCGTAAAGATCCTACATTGCATTATCATATCACAATATCTGATACTCACGCCTTTAACTTTGGAGGAAATGGATTTTCTGTATTCCGAACTCCCAAACAATCTAAAAGAGCAAAATACATAAATTTATTGCCTAAAAAAGAAGTCCTAGATAGATGTTTAATAGCTTATGAATTATTCAAAGATTGGGATTATGGTATATTAGGATGGAACTGTGAACACTTTGCCAGATTAGTAACAACAGGAAAAGCTATTAGTTATCAAGTAAAAGAGTCACCTTTAGCCTTTTTAAATAATAATGGATATCATCCATTAGCAAAAGAAATGATGGATAAAACTTATAGAAAAACCAACTCCTAGAAACAATATTTTACTTCAAAGAAATAACCTCTCTTATTCTTCTTCTCTTCTTCTTCTTCCTCTTCCTTCGTGTACTTCGTGTCCTTCGTGGTTCAATCCTTCCAAACCTCAACACCAAACCAAAGACTAACAAAAATGGTAAACTACCATCACAAAATCAAAAACACAAAGTAAAATATAATTAGGTCATGGAAGCACAACCACGAGAAATTCAACGATATGTAACACCAGATGGTAAAATACCCTTTGATGAATGGTTTGATCACCTACGAGATAGAAAAGCACAAACAAAAATAAATAAAAGACTTGATAGAGTTAATATAGGAAACTTAGGTGATCATCGTGCAGTTGGACAAGGAGTATTTGAACTAAGAATTGACTATGGACCTGGTTATCGAATTTATTTTGGACAAATTGGTATAAAAATTGTACTTTTATTATGTGGAGGAAATAAAAGCACTCAAGATCAAGATATTCGTCAAGCGATAGAATATTGGCAAGACTACAGGAGTTAAAACAATGGTGAAAAGTGTACCATATCATGAATTTCTAATTTCACATTTAAAAGATCCAATTTATGCTGCTTCATATCTCGAAACCCATTTAGAAGACGACGGAGAAGAACCAGATCCCAGACTTGTAAAAATGGCATTAAATAATGTCGCAGAAGCATTATCTGAAAAACATCTCACCCCAGAACAAGCTAAAATACATCGAGAAAAATTAAATGAAATATTATCCCAACCGGGAAATGAAGCTATTTATAATCTAGCAATGTGGCTAAATACTATCGGTTTAAAATTAACAGTTACCGTCCTTGAACAAACAGAAAATCACATCAACCATAATACTAATAATACCGAAATTCATGTTTCATAAAAAATGCTAACAGAAAAATTCACCCAAGCATTAACCTACGCGCACCAACTCCACGCAACCCAAATTAGAAAAGGTTCAGGAGTACCCTATATTAGCCATTTATTAGGAGTAAGCAGCATAGCCTTAGAATATGGAGCAAACGAAGATGAAGCGATCGCCGCATTATTACATGATGCCATAGAAGATCAAGGAGGAGCAGCCACCAGAGAAGAAATTCGTCGTCGTTTTGGGAATAACATCACCGCAATAGTTGACGGATGCACCGACGCAGACACCACCCCTAAAACCCCTTGGAAAGAACGCAAAGAAAAATATCTCGCTCATATTTCCACTGCTTCCCCTTCCGTGTTGCTGGTTTCCTGTGCAGATAAACTTTATAATGTTAGATCCATTGTCAAAGACTATCGTTTGATGGGTGATGCAGTCTGGAAACGATTCAAAGCTGGTAAAGAAGGGACTTTGTGGTATTATCGCGCTTTAGTTGATGCTTTTAAGAAAACTAATCAAAATACTCAAATTACACAATTAACAGAAGAATTAGAACGAGTAGTTACAGAATTAGAAAAGTTAGTAAATTAGTTGATAGTTGACAGTTGATAGTTGACAGTTGATAGTTGATAGTTGACAGTTGATAGTTGATAGTTGACAGTTGACAGTTGACAGTTGACAGTTGAGAGGTTATTAACTTTTTACTTTTTACCTATTCCCTGTTCCCTATTCCCTATTCCCTCAAATAAATTTAAGGGTTTAGCACTGCTAAACCCCTACAGGATATGAAAAGAATCATCCTTGAGGATGATGTTCTTAATTGCCTAACGGAATAAACTACTTAATGAACTATCCTCATGAATCCGCCAAATTGCTTCACCTAAAAGATTAGCTACTGAACGAACTACTAATTGAGGGAAGTAATTATCTTCAGGAATGGGAATAGTATTAGTAACAATTACTTCTTCAAACAAACCGCTAGATAAACGTTCAATCGCAGGTGGTGAAAATACTGCATGGGTAGCACAAGCGTATACTTGACTTGCCCCTTCTTCCCTCAGTAATTTTGCACCTTCGGTAATTGTACCGCCTGTATCAATCATGTCATCTACTAGAATTGCTGTTTTGCCTTTAACATCACCGATGACGTTTAAAACTTCAGCGACGTTGTGAGCTTGACGGCGTTTATCAATGATTGCCAGGGGTGCATCATTGAGTTTTTTGGCAAAAGCTCTGGCTCTAGCTACACCACCCACATCAGGGGAAACAACTACAATGTCATGTAGTTCTTTACTCTGTATATAATCCAGGATAACGGGAGAACCGTAAACATGATCGAATGGTATATCAAAATACCCTTGTATTTGTGCTGCGTGCAAGTCCATTGCTAAAATCCGACTAGCACCAGCTTGAGTAATCAGGTTAGCAACCAGTTTTGCTGTAATTGATTCTCTACCAGCGGTTTTACGATCAGCGCGAGCATAGCCATAATAGGGAAGAACTGCTGTGATTTGTCGCGCGGAAGCCCGACGACAAGCATCAATCATGATCAGTAATTCCATTAAGTGGTCGTTAACTGGCTGACAAGAAGGTTGAATTAAATATACATCACATCCGCGAATAGATTCTTGGATTTGAACGTATAATTCCCCATCCGCAAATCTTTTGCGAATCATTGGACCTAAGTCCATTCCCAGATAACGAGCGACTTCTTGGGATAATCCTAAATTAGCAGAACCGGAAAACAACCGCAGACGGTGATTTTCATTCAGTCCTGTTGTGGTTGTTGGTAGTTTTAAAGTTGGAGAACTTAGCACAGCAGATCCTCGATGTGCATTCATGGCAATAATATCATCAGAGATTTAGCAGATTTAGCGGACATAATTAGACTCAGCAAAACATTTGTAAGTTTTGTTGAAACTTCTATAGTTACTAAAAATATAGTCAAATATTTCTAGCTTGGTAAGGCCTACACCTTACAGGGCTAACTACAAGCCTCTCTACTGAGTTTCTATCAAAGATAGACTCCCCAACTACTTTTCTGAGTATATTTAGAGAACCGTTTAAATCTGCTGAATAATATCTACCCGAATTAGACATAAATAAACCTCTTTTAACTCTTTTCCCTAAATATTTGTCATGCTTTTTGATCGGTTCAAAATCCAGAAAACTACATTTTGACGTGTAGCTTTCCTCTACAATTTGTACCTTAATTCCCACAAGTTTAGCTTTGTATTCTAACTGTTGGATGAATCTAGCATGAGGAATATTGGTAAAGTTT
>RDXV01000318.1 GCA_004292695.1 Nostocales cyanobacterium
AGGGTTTACTGATTTTTCTGATTGTCCGATACCTGCTGAGTAGATGACACTTTTTATCAATACACTATTTTCCTACTTTGTCAATGCGTAAGTCCTATATTAGTAGTATTGCCACCTTACTACATTCACTACCTACCATAGTTTTACAACCTGCATTAGAAGCCACAGTAGCAGCATTGCATGGTGTTGGTGGTAGACTCTGCATTAGAAATAATGCTTTTGATATTCAATATAATAAATTCAAACCTTTATCAGAATGTTTAATACCTGGTAGCAACTGTTTGCAACTTTATGTCTGCGGACAACAACCGATGATTTCTGAAAATAATATATATCCACTTTTAGAGCAGTATAGTATCTGGCAAGAACATTATAAATCTGGTAAATATGAAATTTGGGCAATTGACGATATTTACAAAGATCACAGTTTACGAATTGTGCAACTAGCCTTTAAACCTACAAAAATTCGCAGCATTTTAATGATACCTCTCCACTATCGTCAAGAATTAGTGGGATATTTAAGTATCTTTCGCAATGAAATTGAAACTGAAAAATTATGGGCGGGTAAATTTGATCCAGACAACAGACAACTTTATCCGCGAATATCCTTTGAAATGTGGCGGGAATCAAAACAAGGACAATCACAAAAATGGACAACAGCAGAAATTCAACTAGCCGCAGAAATTAGTAAACACTTTGCCTCAGCAATTCAACAACATGAACTTTATCAACAAGTCCAAAAATTTAACGAAAACCTAGAGAAAAAAATTCACACCAGAACCTTAGAAATGCAAAGAACAGCAGAACAACAACAAGCTGTATTTGGAGTTATTAACAAAATTCGTGAATCCCTAGATACTAAGACAATTTTCAAAACCACCACTAAAGAAGTCTGTCAACTCATTAAATCTGATCGAGTTTCTGTATATAAATTTGATCAAGATTGGGGTGGGGAATTTGTGGGAGACTTTGAAGCTACCAGCCCTAATTGGTTAAATGAATCACAATTAGGAATTAACACAATTTGGAACGATACCTATTTACAAGACACTCAAGGAGGAAGATACCGGAATGGTGAAACATTTGCTGTAGAAGATATCTATAAAATGGGCTTTACACCCTGTCACCTTGACAATTTAGAACAATTTCAAATTCACGCTTTTATCTTAGCACCCATATTTATTAGTAGAAAACTTTGGGGTTTACTTTGTGTTTATCAACATACAGGTCCCAGACAATGGAAACTCTCAGAAATCAACTTTATTAGTCAAATTGCAGCCCAACTAGGTGTAGCAATTCAACAAGCAGAATTATTAATAACAACACAGCAGCAAACAGAACAACTCACACAAACCCTAAATGAACTCAAAAATACTCAAACTCAATTAATTCAAACAGAAAAAATGTCTTCATTAGGGCAACTTGTAGCTGGAGTCGCCCATGAAATTAATAATCCCGTTAACTTTATTTCGGGTAATCTTACCCATATTAATGAATATGCCGAAGATTTACTCGCTATGGTGAATATCTACCAGGAAAAATATCCAAATACCTGTGAAGATATTGTAGAACTAGCAGAAGAATTAGACTTTGAATTTCTTTTAGAAGACTTGCCAAAAACCTTAAATTCTATGAAAATCGGGGTAGATAGAATTAGGCAAATAGTCTTATCATTACGTAACTTCTCCCGTCTTGATGAATCAGAAATGAAAGCTGTAGATATCCATGAAGGTATTGATAGTACATTACTAATTCTCCAACATCGTTTAAAAGCCAGACCTGAATTTCCTGCTATTCAAATAATTAAAGAATATGGTGATTTACCACCCACAGAATGTTATGCAGGGCAGTTAAATCAAGTGTTTATGAATGTATTGAGTAACGCCATTGATGCTTTAGAAATTTATAGAAAAAATACTAGGGAGAATCCCAAACAACCACAAATTACCATTTCTACAAAACATGGATTAATCAATGATGAAAAAACTGTAATTATTCAAATTATTGATAATGGACCAGGAATGCCAGAAGCGATTAAAAGAAGAATATTTGACCCATTTTTCACCACTAAACCAGTAGGTAAAGGTACAGGTTTAGGATTATCAATTAGTTATCAAATCATAGTAGAAAAACATGGGGGTATTTTAAAATGCAATTCCCACGTAGATCAAGGTACAGAATTTTGGATTGAAATTCCTATTAAACATTTGGTTATTAGTCATTAGTTATTGGGCATTGGGCATGGGGAATTTAGAATTTAGAATTTAGAATGAAGAATGGGGAATTAATTGGTAAAAGTCTTTTCTTCCCCTGCCTCCCCTGCTCCCCCTGCCTCCCCTGCCTCCCCTGCTCCCCCTGCCTCCCCTGCCTCC
>RDXV01000144.1 GCA_004292695.1 Nostocales cyanobacterium
GGGAGCAGGGGGAGCAGGGGGAGCAGGGGGAGCAGGGGGAGCAGGGGGAGCAGGGGAGGAATAATAAGTTCTTATTTCTCCTGAACTCCTTGAACTCCTGACTCCTTGATCTCCTCAAAAGTCTGTTGACAAAATTGTTAAAGTTTATTAATTTAATAAGTAACCACACACTTATTTTATGGCACGGATACCAAAAATTACCAATCAACAGATTTTAGAGGCTGCCCGTGAAATATTTTTAGAACAGGGTTTTGGGGCTTCAACCTTAGAAATTGCCCAAAAAGCGGGAATTTCCGAAGCATCAATATTTAAAAGGTTTCCTACAAAAGAAGAACTGTTTTTTGCATCAATGGGAATTCCAGAAATATCACCGTTAGGAAAAAAACTGGATGCTTTGATAGGAAAGGGAAATCTGAAACAAAATCTGATCCAATTAAGTCTAGAAATTTTAGAATTTAATCGTCAAGTAATGCCACGATTGATGATGTTACGTTCTCGTGGTAATGCAATTCCAGAAATATTCACAAAAGAAGATTCTCCACCAAGTAGAGATTTGCAAACATTCACTAAATTTCTGGAGCAGGAAATGGCACAAAAAAGGTTACTTCCTGGTAACGCCCAAACTATTGCCATGATCCTATTAGGATCACTGATGAATTATGTTTTTTTAGAGCAAATGCAATCTCCAGAAGGTATACCAGCAGATGATCAAAATGATATAAACTTTGTACAGAATTTAGTTGAGATTATTTGGCAAGGAATTTCACCTTGAAGAATTTAGAATGTAGAATGTAGAATTATAGATTTAATTTTATAAAAAACCCTAAACAGCAAAAACCATAAACAAAAAAAATCATGACTACTCATAAAGAACAATTATTAATAGGTACAAAAATTAAACACCCAATGCGGTGGGCGATGGGTTTTACGGCGGTTGCTATTTTGATTATTGGTACAACCACAGCGATTAAATTAACTAACCTAGAAAACCGGAAACAAGACATTAGTAAACTGACAGTTCCCGTAGCAGCAAAAACTGTGACTGTGAGAATTACCACAGGTGGAGAAATTAGACCAATACAAAGCGTTAATGTTAGTCCTAAAAACCCAGGATTATTAGCAGAATTAAATGTTGAACAGGGACAAAAAGTAGAGAAAGGTGAAATTCTCGCCCGCATGGATAATTCTGATATTAAAATGCGAATTCTCCAATATGAAGCGAATTTACAACAAGCACAGGCACAATTAGCAGAAATTGAAGCCGGTAGTCGTTCCGAAGATATTGCCCAAGCTAGAGCAAGATTAAATCAAGCTCAAGCCCAATTAGCAATTATTAAAGCTGGAAATCGTTCCCAGGAAATAGATCAAGCACGGGCGGCAGTTGATGCAGCAAAGGCACAATTAGAACTTACTCAATCTAGATTACAACGTTATCAAACCTTGGCTAAAGAAGGAGCAGTTTCTCAAGATTCTCTAGATCAATATATTAGTGAAAATAAGAGAGCGCGGGCTAATTTAGAAGAAGCACAAAGACGATTATCATTACAAAAAGTTGGTAGTCGAGATGAAGAAATTAGGAGACAGGAAGCGGTAGTTGCCCAAGAAAGGGAAGCATTAAGAAAGTTAGAAAATGGCAATCGTCCAGAGCAGATTGATCAATTAAAAGCAGCGGTAGCAGTTGCTAAGGCTCAATTAAAACAACAGCAAATTTTGTTAGA
The DNA here is from genome assembly GCA_004292695.1 of Nostocales cyanobacterium. Lineage (GTDB taxonomy): Bacteria > Cyanobacteriota > Cyanobacteriia > Cyanobacteriales > Nostocaceae > Okeanomitos. Next base: position 1,719 of record RDXV01000144.1, read on the forward strand.
TGAAACAATTATTCGCGCTCCCTTTGCGGGAATTGTTACTCAAAAATATGCGGAAATTGGGGCGTTTGTGACACCAACAACTTCAGCTTCTAGTAGTACATCAGCAACTTCGAGTTCTATAGTTGCTTTAGCAACTGGTTTAGAAGTAATTGCCAAAGTTCCAGAAACAGATATTGGTAGAATTAGACAAGGACAAAGTGTAGAAATTGTTGCGGATGCTTTTCCTGATCAAGTATTTAAAGGTAGTGTGCGATTAATTGCTCCCCAAGCGATAGAAGAGGAGGGTGTGACGTTGTTTCAAGTGCGGATAGGTATTGAAAATGGTGGGGATAAATTGCGTTCTGGTTTGAATGTGGATGTAACATTTTTAGGCGATCGCATTAATGACGCTTTAACTATTCCCACTGTGGCAATTCTCACAGAGAATGGTCAAACCGGTGTTTTAATTCCCGATGAAAATAATAACAATAAACCCAAATTTCAAGAAATTGTAATTGGGGCGCAAATTAAAAATGAAACTCAAGTTTTGGAGGGGATAAAATCAGGAGATTTAATTTTTATTAGTCCACCAGCAGATTATAAAATTAAGAAAGATAGAGAATAGTTGACAGTTGACAGTTGATAGTTGACAGTTGACAGTGAACAGTGAACAGTAAACAGTAAACAGTAAACAGTAAACAGTAAACAGTGATAACTGATAACTGATAACTGATAACTGGTGACAGTTAAGAGTTTTTATCTGTTACCAATATAAAATATAAAATCCAAAATCCAAAATCTAAAATCCAAAACAAATATCCTATGAATTTTTTAGAAAGTGTAGAAATGGCAGCTAAAACCTTGCTGTCTAATAAATTGCGTAGTGCTTTAACAATGCTAGGTATTATTATTGGTAATAGTTCAGTTATTGCTATGATTGGGATTGGTGAAGGTGGACAGCAATTTGTTAGTAAGCAGTTAAATTCTTTAGGTTCTAATGTTTTATTTGTCATTCCTGGTAACGAAGAAGTACAGAGAGTATCTAGAGATGTGGTGAGAACATTGGTGTTAGAAGATGCAGAAGCAATTGCAACTCAAGTACCAACCGTAGCAGCAACTACCGCAGAATTAAATAGTAGACAGGTGACTGTTTATAGAAACAAAAACACGAATATTAATATTATTGGTACAACTCCCAGTTTTTTAAAAGTGCGTGATTTTGAAGTGGGAACAGGGAGATTTTTTAATGAAATAGATATGAAACGGAGTAATCCCGTTGTTGTGTTAGGTGCAAAATTAAAGGAAAAATTATTTGGTAATGTTAACCCGATTGGCCAGCAAATTAGGATTAAAAATACCAGTTTTCAAGTAATTGGGGTTTTATCAGAAAAAGGTTCTAGTTTAGGTGTTGATTATGATGAATCTGCATTAGTTCCTATTATTACAGCAGCAAATCGTTTAGTGGGAAGAAAATCACCCTATGGTTTAGAGGTAACTTATATTGTTGCTTCTGCTCAAGATGGAGATAGTGTAGATGCAGCGGAATTTCAAATTACTAATTTACTCAGACAAAGACATAAGTTAGTAGGAGAAAATGATTTTACTATTCGTACTCAAAAAGATGCTTTAGAAACTGTAGGCCAAATTTCCGGTGCTTTGACTATTATGTTAACAGGAATTGCTGCTATTTCTTTGGTTGTGGGGGGAATTGGCATTATGAATATTATGTTGGTGTCTGTGACTGAAAGAACCCAAGAAATTGGTTTAAGAAAAGCCATAGGGGCTACCCAAAGAGACATTTTACTTCAGTTTATGATTGAGGCGGTTATTGTTTCTGTGGTGGGTGGTGTTTTGGGTACTACTTTGGGTGTTAGTGGTATTATGTTGGTGGCGGCAATTAGTCCTTTAGATGCTAGTATTTCTCTGGTTTCTATTACTATGGCGGTGGGAATTTCTGGGGGAATTGGCTTATTTTTTGGTGTGTTTCCGGCGCGTCGTGCGGCACAACTTGATCCTATTGTGGCTTTGAGAAGTGCGTAGGTAATTGAAAATGTCTGAATTTGAAGGGGAAACCATAAATTATTGGGGCAACCACAGGGGGTTTGCCCCTACGTGGGGAAATTTTCGGGGTGGTTGGGATGGAAGGTGTCAACATCCCATAATATTGGGTTATCTCTGATATATTCTCGTAAACGTTCGCATGATTTTTCGTTACGAATAATATGTTCATGATAATTGCGTTGCCATAGTCTTTTTTCAAAACCTGGCCATTGTTTTTCATAAACACCATGACGATATCTAGTAGTGGTTAAAGATTTAAACCGATGAACTACATCGGGTAATTTCATTGAACTATTAGGTTCTATAATAATAATGCCATGAATGTGGTTAGGCATTAAAACAAAGGCATCAATATCAATTTTTTCGTAATGATTAGGAATTTCATCCCAAATATTTTGTACCATTTCTCCTGCGGGTGAAGGGTACATTATACCTTCTTGAATATTACCAAGCAGGGATCGCTTGTGGTTAATACAAATAGTCACAAAATACGCACCTGCCTGAGAATAATCATATCCTTTCAGGCGAATAGAACGGCGACGATGAATATTAGGATTATATGGCATAACAATACGTAACCCCCCGTATTTGCCTCGCAATTATTATATTGATATTCAATTTTACATAATTGTTAATGTCATGCGATCGCCCAAATTACTGAATATTTATGGGCAATCCCCCCGTGGTTGCCCCGATCATCATTAGTTACACCGATATCAATTGTATATGGGTTTTGATTTAATGCGATCGCCCAAAAAATCCCCCATAATTGCCTCATTCATGTAATTACCCAAATCATCCCAAATCCGTAGGTTGCCCCTTTAATTCGTGGTTTCCCCAATATCAGATTAATGATTAATTTTACACAATTGTTGATTTAATGCGATCGCCCAAAAAATGGTAATTATCATTAACGGGGTAATAATCGCGTGTTAATCATAAATTGTTTGTAGGGGTAGCGCCCCCGTGCCTACCCCGATATTTGTGCCTACCCCGATATTTGTGCCAACCACATATTTTCGGGGCAACCACATATTTTCGGGGCAACCATAAATTTTCGGGGCAACCACATATTTTCGGGGCAACCATAAATTTTCGGGGCAACCATAAATTTTCGGGGCAACCATAAATTTTCGGGGCAACCACAGGGGGTTTGCCCCTACCAATTACACACATACTACACGAAAACCATTGAAGTTGTAGACGTTGCCCGCGTTACTGAAGTTGCGATAGCCAGAAGCGCAATAATTACGACTGATGTTCCAGCTACATCCACGCAAAGACCTGTTGAATTGAGACGTATTAACATACGGTTTGCCATCTTTAGGTAATTCAGCAATATTATCTGTCCAGGAATCAGCGCACCATTCCCACACATTGCCGTGCATATCTACTAAACCCCAAGGATTAGTATGAGTATCCTCTTTTTCTTTCACAGAATGGGTTTGATTACCTGAATTTTCATCAGACCAAGCATGGTTTGTTACCTGGTTGCTATTGTCTCCAAACCAGAATTTTGTAGTTGTACCAGCACGACAAGCATATTCCCATTGGGTTTCACTAGGAAGGGTAATTTTGACGTTAATTCCCTGTTTATTAAGGTGTTCAGTGAGTTTTTGACAAAATTCCGTTGCCTGATGCCAATTAACGCGCTCAACCGGGTGATTTTCCTTACCAATACCTGAGAAATGGGAGGGATTTGTACCCATAACTGCTTGATATTGTGCCTGAGTAACGGGATATTTACCTATGCGAAACTCGGAAAGATTTACAGTATGTCCACCTTTCATTGTTAATACCCCAGCACGAATCCAAACTAATTGTAAGGTTTGGTTATTGGGTAAAGGTAAAATCAAGGAACGAGGAAGTTCTTTTTCTTCAACTTCACGACGTTTACGCGCTTCCTCCTCCTGACGACGGGTATCATTCCATTCCTTTTGCAAAGCATCCCGTTTATTACTGGAATGTCCTAAACTTACCCCTTGATTATAATTAGCCAGGGCAATTTCATAGTTATTTAATTTTAGGTAAACATCACCCCGTAAATCGTAAAATTCAGCCCTTTGAGGTTGGAGAGAAATAGCCTTATCCAAATCAGAAATAGCACTATTATAGTCTTTCAATCCATAACAAGCTATCGCTCTTTGATAGTAAACATCTGCTTGGGGATTTAAAGAAATTGTCCGATCAAAATCAATCTTGGCTAAATCATAACGTTGATTTTTTAAATGTTCCGTGCCACGCTGAAAACATGATTGAGCAATATTCAAATAATTGGTTACTCCTAAAACTTGTAAACAATTATTCAGAGATTGGACAAAATTACTATCTTCCGGTACAAGCATTTTACCAATATCAATAATTGGATCAATACTATTAGTAATACCCCGTTGTTTTAACCAGGTTTTCATAATAGCTTGGACTTGATTTGCAAAACCATAACGTAAGGGAACAGTCTGTAAAATTTTCGCCCAACCTAAACGCAAATCTACCATTAAAGCTGGTTCAATTTCTTCTAATCCATCAAACAAAGCATTACAATAATTAACTACTGCTTGGGTTAATTCTATGCGTTCATCTTGAGGAAGATTTGCTTCATCAAATAAGTCTGGTAATAATCTTGGTAATAGGGGTAATTTTCGCTCTGGTGCATAAATTAAGAAATATTCATCAGTCACCATTCCTACATGAATACAGTGGAGAAGTTCCATATAATGGGTGAAAGTTTCTCGACTGCGGCGACTAAATTCGGATTTTTCTAATTCTGTTTGAATGGTTTTTCCTTGTTGTTGCCATTGTTGAAAGAGGTTTTGCGAAATTTCGCTAATGGTATCTTGCCAACGTAGTTTTCTGACTACAGTTTCAAAACGAGCATCATCAAAATCATTGTTCCAAAAACCGATATTGATGTTAAAAAATGATTCTTCTACTTCTGTTTCTAAAACTAACACAGGAATAGAACGTAATTCACTAAATATTTGATTAACTGCTGACTCTGCACGACGATTTTTTGTTACCCATTCTCCCGCCATAAATTTTACTGGCCGTTGGTTAAGAGTATATTGTTTAAATAGTTCCCTTAAAGCACCAGAAAGGGTAGATTCCATCATGGGAAATTGACTCTGAGCAGTGCTATTTGGTAAAGGGTCGTAACGCAAAACCGGAGGCGAAAAGAACACTGTCAAGGGCATTTCTGGGCGGTTGTGAATTGTTTCTAAAATGTCATCAGCAACAGCAAAAACAGGACTATTCCGATCTCTTTTGGCATCATCACGGTTTTGTTTATCTCGTTGTCTAGCAATTTGAGCATCAAGATAGCGAATTTCAATGGCAAATTGTTGATCTGTTTCAGTTTTCCATTTTTGAAAAGCGATATTATCAGCTTGTAGGGCAATTTGTAATTCTGCTTTAAACTTTTCAATTGCTTGGGTAAATTCCCGTTGTTTTTCTGCTTCTAATGCTTGAAATGCTTGACGTGATTTTTCAACTTTGAGCAGATTTTCTGCTTCCATTGCTTTGAGTGCAAGGGTAAATTCTTTATCTTCTTCACGTTCTCTAGCTCGCACACTTTGCCGCATCATTTCCATTTTGGCATCAAATTCCATGCGTTTAATTGCCAAATTTTGAGCGTCATTATCGCGTTTTTGGGCAAGTGCTAAAGATTGATTTTGATTAGAAATAACACGGGTTTGATTGACGGCCATTAATGTGGGAACGACAGTTCCAACTAATTTTGCAATACCACCGACGATAGCACCGAAAATACTCATAATATCAACTCCTGGTATTGATGTTTTGGTAATTTTTAATCAGCTTGGTTTTCTATTGTTAGTAAATGTTCTAACTGTTGTATTAATAAAGGGAGATCGTTATTTATTCCTTGCCATATTAGTTTTATCCTCACCTGAAAATATTCATGAGTAACAACATTTCGCATATCACCCATCAGTCGCCAAGGAATTTCTGAATAACTTTCTTGTATATGTTGGGGAATGTGTCTAGAGGCTTCACCTATGATCATATAATCATAAAGCACCGCTTTTACTACCAGCTTATTTTCGGAAAACTGCTCAAATGTCAATTCTTGGGTATATTCTCTAATATCATAAGCTGCTGTAAGAATATCCTGAATACGAAGTTGCCAATTCCTAGAAGACATAAACAACATCCTTTAAAATTGGTTGGCGTAAATGTTCGCGTAAAGCATCTTTTGTTCCCAAATCAATTTTACATTTTAGTAAGTCTTGAATATAGAGTTTAGCTTCGATGAACTGAAATAAACTCATAGATTCAGATAATTCTGCTAATAAATCTACATCACTATTAGCATGAGCTTCATTTCTAGCAACAGAACCAAATAACTCCAAAGATATTACTCCTAAATCTTTTAATTCCTGTTGATGTTTTCTGAGAATTTGTAAAACTTCTTCACGGTTCATAATTTATTCATCCTCGTTAATTTGATCATTGATTTTTTATTGTTTCCAAAAATCACAATCCAACATAGAATCTATATCAGAAGAATATGACCATACATCGGGAAATGTAATTTGTGGATAATCTTTTTTTACTCCTTTAATTGCCAGTCTCCAAGCTGTATTAAAAGATTCATCCCAGATATTTTTTAAACTTGGAGAATCTTCAATTTCTAATTCTAATTGTCGTCTTTGTTCATTAATTTTTATTTCCCAACCCCGATAATTATCTGGTGAGTTGACATACAATCTTTTCAGTAAATGTTCTATTAAAACCAAAAGTCGGCTTTTGAGTTCTTTTTTTTCTGATCTTCCCAAACTCTCAATCTCCTCAATTAAATTTTCTAAATCTAGGTGTTCAAAATCTTTGGATTTTAGTTTATTAACTGTGTCTGTTGTCCAAAGTAAAAAATCACGTTCATAAAGAGAAGTTGTCATAATCTTCCTTGGTTATTTTTTGGGTACATTTTCACATCTTTATCCTAACAAATCTAAGAGATAATAACTAACATTTTCTAAACCGCTATGATTTTCACCGGAAAGAACTATTGTTCCATCATTTCTATGTACATTTCCACAACTATCCAGATAACCAACTTTCACATCATGGGAATCATAAATATTCATGTCTGTTCCTAAACGACCTTTGTATGTGTTAAACTGGGAATAAAAATTGCCAGTGTAAATTTTTCTCCCTTCACAATGGCCTCGAAGATTTCCATTTACATAGAAGTTTTTACGATCATCATCAAACCCATAGCTATCACATCCCCTAAATGTCATTTCATGATCTTGATGTTTAGATGAATCATGGATTTCTGTGGTTGCAATATAACCATCACTGGGTTTCATTGCTGCTTCAAATTGATGTATAGGAATCTCCATTGCTTTACCATCAGGTGATAATGAATCATTGACTATGACATAGGAATTATCAGGATTTAAAGGATCTATTTCTAACCCAACTACCTGCACAATATGATTAGCTTCTGTACCTTGATAATGACTAGGATCAAATAAATCAGGTGCATTTTGTCCGAGAATAGAATTATGATCTGGTAGCCATTCAATGGTAGAATTTACTCCTACAAAAACTTCCTCACCTTGACTTAATTTATGGGTAATTTCCTCAATTGTTGCACCATGATGATGTGTGACAGGAATACCAGTAATTTCAGTAATTAATTTACCAAAATTTTCTGCTGTAGTGCCAATATTTTGATCATATAAGTTATGATCTTGGGCATAATTAATTAATTGTTCTTGGGAAAAAGATTGATTAGTAATATCTTTAATGGCATTTTGTTGAGCAGCAATACCACAACTATCATCCGATGTTTGATGATGCCAATTATTTATTTTTTCTGTAGGATTACCAATTACAATACCATGAGGATGAGCCGGATCAAATTGATGATGTGGATTTAAAGAAGGTTGATTTTCATGATTGGTAAATGTGGGAGAATTTTGATCTACTGGTAAATCTGCATTGAGAGCATTAATTAAATTATCCCAGAAATTGTCATTATTCATAATCTGCGTTTTCCCTCTGATTTTCTCAAGGTGCTAAAATATTGAGGTAATAACTTGAATAACTTGATAATTGTCATTTGATTGTATTTACATTATAATATGATAAGATCCCCGACTTCTTTTATCAATTATGTTTATAAATGATCAATTTTTATCAGAAGTCGGGGATCTGGGTATGAAATATACCTAAAATGTCTTTGTCAATTAACCATTAAACAATTAAATCTCTATGTCTAATACTCTCACTCTTAATGATTCTTTCTCTCCCAATTCTCAACCCAAATCAGAAATTATTCGGTTAGAAAATGTCTTTAAAACCTATGGAATGGGAGAAACGGAAGTACAAGCATTAAATAATATCAACTTGGCAATTAATGAAGGTGAATATTGCGCCATTATGGGTCCATCTGGTTCAGGAAAATCAACCGCGATGAATATTATTGGTTGTTTAGATCGTCCTAGCACTGGTAATTATTATTTGGATAATGTAAATGTTGCCCAAATGAATGATGAAGATTTAGCACATATTAGAAATAAAAAGTTGGGTTTTGTCTTTCAACAATTCCATTTATTAACTCAACTTACAGCTTTAGAAAATGTGATGTTACCTATGGTTTATGCAGGAATAAAACCTAGTGAAAGAAAAGAACGTGCAACGGAAGCATTAATAAAAGTTGGTTTAGAAAAACGCTTAAATAATAAACCTACTCAGTTATCAGGAGGACAACAACAACGGGTGGCGATCGCCCGTGCAATTGTCAACCGTCCTGTGGTATTATTAGCAGATGAACCTACCGGTGCTTTAGACTCTCGCACCACTCAAGAAGTTTTAGATATTTTTGGTGAATTGAATAGTACAGGAATTACCGTTGTCATGGTGACTCATGAAACAGAAGTAGCAAGTCAAACTAAACGCATTGTTTGGTTTCGTGATGGTGAAGTTGTTCATTCTCATCTCACACCAGAAGAATTACATCAACTTGTAGCTTCTTAATTTAAAAAAGGGAACAGGGAACAGGGAACAGGGAACAGATAAGAAACTTCAAGAATGATCAAAATGAGAGCTTCATATCAAAATCTGTGAATACTATCACTAAACTATTTAATCCTGGACGAACCTATTTACTTCTAGCTATCTTAATTTTTGCTGCTGCTAATTCCATCATACGTAAACTTACAGAAATTGGCGCACAAAATTTAATTAACGGTAGAAATCCTATTACTTTCTGCAATGTTTTGTTAGTAGGTAATCTCTGCGCTTTCTTAGCTTTAATAGTTATTTATGGTCGGCAATGGAATTTTAAAACACTCAAAAAATTAACTACTACTGACTGGCTAGGTTTATTAGCAGTAGCAATTCTCTCAGGAGCATTAGCACCTTATTTGACTTTCACCGCATTAGAACAAACTGCGGTTAATAATGTTGTTTTAGTGGGAAGAATAGAACCACCTTTAGCTTTAGCTTTATCAATTATACTCCTGAAAGAAAAAGTTAATAATTGGGTTATTGCCGGTGCTGTTGTTTCTTCTATTGGTGTAGTCTTAACAATTATTCTCCAACCTCCAGAACCAAACATGATGAATATGGGTGCAGGTTTGATGATTGGTAAAGGTGAAATTATGGCAGCAGCAGGGGCAATTTTTTTAGCAATTTCTACCATCATTAGTAAAATTAAACTGCGCCAAATTCCATTAGGAATATTTACAATTTTTCGGACATTTACAGGAACATTAGTATTTTTTATAGTGGTACTAAAATTATATGGTTTAGTTCACTTTATAGATGTTTTATCTCCCTTTGTTTGGCAATGGATGTTACTATATGGAGCAGTGATTATTGTTGGTGGTCAATTATTATGGTTTCAAGGTCTGAAAAAAACAACTGCTGCTGATGTTTCTTTAGCTAGTTCATTTAGTCCAATTGCAGGTGTTTTAGCCTCTTATTTAATTTTGGAAACAGTCCCCACCACACCACAATATATAGGAGGTAGTGTCATTATTCTTGGTATTATCATCAATCAAATTGGTGTCAATTATCAACCTGTGAAAAGTGTAAATTCAGAAAAAATCACAGTTGAAAAAGATATGGAAGTTGGTTTTAAGGGAATGTAAGGAAACCAAAATATCAGGATACAGAATACAAGATTTATAGATACAAGAGGGTTTTACTTCTGACTCCTGAGAAAAGAGGGCAACCACGGGGGGTTTGCCCCTACCCTGCTATATCTAGCAATTTTTGATGATTTCTAATAAGTCACTGGGATGATGAATTAAAAAGTCTGGTTTTTCCCTAGTTAATGCTTCACCAGAATTAAACCCCCAGGTAACAGCAACAACTTTAATATTTGCTCTTTTCGCTGCATCTACATCTCTGGTTTCATCACCTACATAAATAACACTTTGTGGTTTAATCTGTCTCTGTCGCAACACATTATTAATAATGGTTGTTTTACCAAAAATTGTTACTCCTGAGTGAATAAATTCAAATAAATAATCTAAATTATGACACTTGAGAAATTCAATCACATTTTCCTCAGAATTAGATGTGATAATTCCTAATCTATAACCTCTTTTTTCTAACTCTATCAGCGTTTCTGCCATCCCCGATATAGGTTGTAAATCTTTAATTTTATTTTTTAATTCCCCTTTAACTTTTTTGACTAAGAAGGGTATTTTAAATATGGGAATACCAGAATATCCAATTATTTCTCTAGCAGTTAAATTTCTTAAAAGTTTCAATTCATCAGCGGAAATTTGTATATAACCAAATTCTACTGCTAAACGATTAGCAATATTCACAAGTGCATCTACTGTATCTGCAATTGTGCCATCAAAATCAAATATTATTACTTTTTGGGTCATTCTCTAGCCTAAATGCGTCAAGATTAGCACGAGCATTTCTTCTTAACATTTCCGGTTTGATCCGCCGTAAAGCTGATCCTGTAAATCTTTTATCCCACTCCTCATCTGTAATTTCCGCTAATTCTACCAGCTTGGGGGTTAAATTCCCAGGATAAGGTTGAAAATCTTTGACATCAGTGATTTTCGCAAACCGCTGATTCCAAGGACATACATCTTGGCAAATATCACAACCAGCTACCCATCCTTGCAGATTTGCTTTGATATTTTCCGGTAATGTCTCGGCTCTGTTTTCAATCGTATGATAAGCAATACATTTATTAGCATCTACTACAAATGGTTGAGTAATGGCTTGTGTGGGGCAAGATTCTATACATCTTGTACAAGTTCCACAATGTTGGGTAGCAGGGCGATCGCCTTTTAACTCCAAATTTGTTAATATTTCCCCCAAAAATACCCACGAACCATACTCTCTAGTAATCAGATTACCATTTTTAGCAATCCAACCAAGACCGGCTTTCTGCGCCCATACTTTATCTTGTATTGGTCCTGTATCTGCATAATATCTGGTTTTAATCTCCTCACCATGAGTTTCCAACCAGTTAGCCAGTTGCTTTAGTTTTTTATGCAGTACCTTATGATAATCCCTGCCCCAACCATAACGGGAAAACTTTCCATATTCTTTATCTTCTGAATGTTGATGGGGAGTGTAATAATTTAATGCCACACACACAAGCGATCGCACTTCTGGCATGACTAACCTGACATCTTGGCGTTTTGGGTTGCCCATCCACTCCATACCAGCGTGATAACCCATCTCTATCCATGTTTGCAGTCTTTGAGATGTTTGATCATCTTCTGCTCCTACCGTAGCAATACCAACTTGATGAAACCCCAACTCTCTGGCCTTCTCTTTTACCATGTCGCTAGTGACTGGAGAATAATTCATTTTGTGTGGATATAACATTTGTCAGTCAGTGCCGAGGGTTAATTAACAGTAAGCCAAAAGCTAACGATTACTAACAATTGCTTACTTATGCTCCCAGTTAAAGTCATCGGCTCTTGTTATGTGTGCTTCTTTGG
>RDXV01000145.1 GCA_004292695.1 Nostocales cyanobacterium
CAGGGGGAGAAGATTTTTACCAATGCCCAATGCCCCATGCCCCATGCCTAACCACCATACAAAATTTGATTACGACTGGGTACACCTAATTGGGGTTGAGAGTTTTTCGGTGAATGGGGAGTTACAACATTGGGAATACCAGTAGCCACTTGTAATTTTTTAACTAAATGCTGTAAAAGTTTATCTTGTTCATTTCTAAAACTAGAAACTTGATAACCGCGATTGATAATAGCAAACCACACCAAACCGCGATCGCGTGTAGGTAAAACACCAGCTAAAGCACTAACATCACTGAGAGTTCCCGTTTTCATCACCGTTGCCGAAGGCATACTTCTAAACTGCATCGTACCTCGGTTATCAAAACCAGAAGTAGGGAACAAATCAGCCAAACTCAAATTATGTGCAGCAGCTTCTTTTTGTAGAGCCATAAACATTGCACAAACGGCTCTGGGAGAAATTTGATTTTCTCTTCCTAAACCAGAACCATTAATTAACTGAATTTCCGACTGTGGAACTTTTGCCAACTGAGCAGCAGTAGATTTAACTACATTTGCCCCTCCCACAGACTGAGCTAACATTTCCGCAATATCATTATTGCTGTAAACATTCATCTCCTTAATTAACTGCTTCAAAGGTAAAGACAGGTGACGAACAATAGGAGTTTGTTTAGGAATGGGTTGAGTTGCCACCTTCACCGTGCCATTGATCACCACTTGCGGCTTTGGTGTACCCTTGGGCATTTTTGAATATTGGTAAATTACAGAACGATTCCAACTTTTGTGATTAAGAGCTTGTTTAAGTAATTCACCAGCAGCCAGAGGATTTGTATAAAAATTCATAGCAAAATTGCCACTGATCACCAAATTGCCCTTCACTTGCTTAATGCCGATTTTACTAAGAGCATTACCAAGGGCGATCGCCTCCTCTCCCACAAACATAGGATCACCACCAGCATTAATCACCAAATCACCATTAACCACCCCATTAACAATTGGACCAGTAGCACTAATCACAGTCTCAAACTGATGATCTGGACCCAAAATTTTAAAAGTAGCCAGAGAAGTAGCCACCTTCGTTAAAGAAGCCGCCGGTAAAGGAATAGTACCTTGGTGATTAGCCATTAACATTGGTCCAGACTGTAACCAAATCCCCTGAGCTTTGAGTAAATCCTGATTTACCAACTTAGAACCCGTTAAAGTTTTCAGATACTCCTGTACAGTCATCGCCGCCACTGGATTAGGATCAGGAGCAATCACAAAGCCAGGGCTACTTTGCCAAGCCAAGGTGTCTAAAGCATTAACAGGTTGAATTTTGACACCAGCCATATCCAGCCAAAGTGAAACTAAACCCGAACCCAATAATTCCAGCATTTTTAATTCCTCTATCCTTGTTCAGATATCTAAAACAATGGTTTATCACTATTTAATTTTTGATTTTTGATTTTCAGTTTTTACAACCTAGAAAATTGACCAGCAGGAAAACTTAGTCATTGAGAATTGAGAATTGGTAAGAATCTTTTCCTCCCCTGCTTCCCCTGCTTCCCCTGCTTCCCCTGCGCCCCCTGCTTCCCCTGCTTCCCCTGCTTCCCCTGCCTTTATTTCCTCTCTGGGTGTGCTGTTTCCTCTGGAGTCGGGAAACCTAACTCATTAATTGCCGCAATCATTTGATATAAACGTCCTAAATCCCGTTGATTAAAGTAGAAAACAAGACGGGGTAAATCAGATGTTTCATCTTGTCCTTCTGCGGGTAAGACCTGACTTTTTTCTATTTTTCCTTGAACAAGAATATCACTAAATTGATCATTGAGATGTTGCACTACATCATCTGATAATTCATGCCTGAGACGAATCACAAACTGATCACCCACATATCTACTAGAGTGATAAACCTGGTAAAAACGGGTAATAGCATTACAAGCGACTTCTAGATTATCTGTAACAGTGTAGAGGCTAGGATCTTCAGGACTAACAAGACCTGTTTTAACTAAATGCTGATCAATATACTTACACCAAGAATGCCAATAATCACCACCAGGGGCATCAATCAAAACCAGAGGAACTGGACCAAATTTACCCGTTTGGCTTAATGTCATACATTCAAAAGCTTCATCCTGAGTTCCAAAACCACCAGGAAACAAAGCAATAGCATCACTTTCTTTCAGGAGAAAGAGTTTACGAGTAAAGAAATACTTAAAGTGAATCAGCTTAGGATCACCCTCAATAAAAGGGTTTGCTTCTTGCTCAAAAGGTAACTGAATATTTAAACCAAAAGAATTATCCCGTCCTGCACCTTCCTGACCAGCTTGCATAATACCACCACCGCCACCAGTCATGACCATAAAGCCCAGTTGAGAAACAGCGCGGGCAAATTGAACAGCTATTTTGTATTCAGGAGTTTCTGGAGCTAAACGAGCAGAACCAAAAATAGTTACTTTACGGACGTGACGATACTTATAAAAAAGTTGAAAACCACGCTCCATATCAGTTAAAGAAGCAGATAGTATTTTCCAGTCAAGACGCTCTATTTCACTATCCGCTAAACGCAATATTGTAGTTAAAACTTGCTGAATAAATTGCTGATGCTTTAAGTTAGGTAGGCGGTCTATTAATTCAGCAATATTAGCTTGTAGAGATTCTAAGGGTTCAGAAGGCACTTTAGAAGTCATGGTAACTGCCAGAACAATGGCATTATATTTTATGTGAAGTACCAACACTTGCGCTACTTGTTGATAATCCAGTCAAGCAGTTTTTACAAGATGGAGTGTGAAAGCGAAATTGTAGACAAAACACCTCACATCCTATCAATTTTAGCCATTGAATCAGTTGGAGGTGCTTTCATCGCCTTTCGACTCAGGGGTTGAGCGCAATCAGTTTTTTCACCACTAGGAATTTAAAGATGTTTTTCCAAAGTAGTGGAAAGAGTAGATTTTGGTACAGCACCTACAACTACATCTACTTTTTGACCGGCTTTAAATATCATAAGTGTGGGAATACTGCGTATACCATACTCATTGGCAACACGAGGGTTTTCATCAGTGTTGACTTTTACTACCTTGATTTTTCCTTCATACTGACCAGCAATTTCTTCAACAACAGGGGCTACCATACGGCAAGGACCGCACCAGGGGGCCCAAAAGTCAACTAAAACGGGTACATCGCTTTCGATAACTTCTTGCTGAAACTTATCATCCGTAACATTTACAGCTGCTGACATTCTGACAAACCTTTAACTAATATATTTCTGACTTTTGTGAAAATTCTACCACAGCAAAAACGTCAGCTTAGAGAATTACCTCCTCTGACTTTCCGTACAGTTTGGGTTTGCTGTCTCATTCATTGTTTTGTTGCCTATGTCCTAATATGTTTATTTCTTGACTGGCACATCAGTTACATTTGTATTTATTGCTATTTATCGCTATTTATTGCTAGTTAATGGAGTATTGGGCAAAATTTTCCCATAAATAAGGAACCGCCCGAACAGTAGTCCGGGCGGAGTGTGGTGTGAGGAGTGAACGGAAACGTGCGTCTCCGCTATCTCTATTGTAGGCTACAGATGTGATTTTTCCAGTGATTGTTTAGTTAGCTGGGAAAATTTTTTTGGCACTGGGAATAGGGAATAGGGAACAGAGAATAGGAAGTAACATATTTATTCTTCCTATTCACCAATCACCAGTCACCTATTATTTACCCATACCTAATTGTTGAGCTTTTTGGTAAACCTTACCTTCTGTTAATAGGGAAGGAGCAATGATAACTTCTACCTGCTGCATTTCTTTGAGGTTTTTAGCTCCTAATGTACCCATACTGGTTTTTAAAGCTCCCAGCAAGTTATGAGTACCATCATCTAATGCAGCCGGTCCTCTAAGTATTTGTTCTAGAGTACCTGTACTACCTACACGAATACGAGTACCACGAGGTAAAACAGGGCTAGGAGTTGCCATTCCCCAGTGATAACCCCTACCTGGTGCTT
Source organism: Nostocales cyanobacterium (assembly GCA_004292695.1). GTDB lineage: Bacteria > Cyanobacteriota > Cyanobacteriia > Cyanobacteriales > Nostocaceae > Okeanomitos. Next base: position 3,970 of record RDXV01000145.1, read on the forward strand.
CTGCGGCTCTAGCAAAGGGTGAACCAATCATTACCCCATCTGCACCGCAAGCAATACATTTACAGATGTCTCCACCAGTAATTAAACCACCATCGGCAATAATGGGGACGTATTTACCTGTTTCTTGATAAAAGTCATCTCTGGCAGCAGCACAATCAGCTACCGCTGTGGCTTGGGGTACTCCCACACCCAATACTCCGCGAGATGTACAAGCTGCACCAGGTCCAATACCTACCAATACTGCTGATGCACCTGCTTTCATTAAATCTAAGGTGACTTCATAAGTAACGCAGTTACCCAATATTACGGGTATGGGCATGGAATGGCAAAATTCCGCTAGGTCTAGTGGTGTAATAGACTCTGGTGAGAGGTGTGCGGTAGAAACTACTGTAGCTTGGATAAAGAATAAATCTGCTCCAGCTTGAGCTACTACTTCACCGTATTTGCTCGCACCCGCTGGTGTAGCACTGACGGCAGCAATACCGCCTTGCTGTTTAATTTCCTGAATACGTTTTTCAATTAGTTCTGGTTTGATGGGTTCTGCATAAAGTTCTTGCATCAGTCCCACAAATTCATCTTTGCCCACTGAAGCAATCCGATCTAAAATCGGGTTTGGGTCATCATAGCGAGTTTGAATACCCTCTAAGTTAATAACACCTAAAGCTCCCAACTCAGATAAACGTACCGCCATACCTACATCCACTACACCATCCATTGCACTGGCAATAATGGGTATTTCCCGTTCAATGTTACCGATTGTCCACCTAGTGTCGGCTAAACTAGGGTCTAGTGTTCTGTAACCAGGAACTAACGCAATTTCATCAATGCCATAGGCTCGGCGAGCTTTTTTTCCCCGCCCAAGTTGAATTTCCACTCTTTCTTTTTTCTCAAATCTGTTTAAGCTAGGGTATCAAAATTAAGGGAATATTGGGAGGGATTTTTTGAAATTTAGGGTGTTGGGTTGATGGTGTGGGGAGAAAAATTTTAGATTTTAGATTTTAGATTTTAGATTTTTTAGATTTTAGATTTTGGATTTTAGGTTTGAGTTAACAAAAACAATCCAAAGCCCAAAATTTAAAATCAATAACTCCTGTAATTCCTGCCGCTTTCTTTAACGCCTTGTAGATTGAATTTTGTCAAAAATAGCACCGTCATCAAAAAACTTTTTCTGTACAGCATCCCAACCGCCTAAACTACTGACAGTATAAAGTTTGCTGATTTTAGGAAATCTGTTCTGTACTTCTTTGGCTACGGTGGGGTTAACTGGTCTAAAACCAACTTTGGCAAATTCTCTCTGGGCTTCTGGTGTATATAAAAATTTGACGAATGCTTCTGATACTTCACGAGTTCCGCGTTTATCTACGTTTTTATCAACTACTGCTACTGGTCCTTCTATGGATATATTCGTAGATGGTACTACGTAGGTTGTATCTGTTTTTCCTTGTTGTGCTGCTAAGATGACTTCGTTTTCATAGTTGATGAGTACATCACCTTGATTTTTTTTGAAAAAAGCGTCACTTGATTCTCTGGCATCTTTAGGTAATACTACTACATTTCTAAATACTTGTTGCACAAAGTTTAATGCCTGGTTTTCGTTGCCTCCGTTTTTTGTTATTGCACCCCACAAGGCTAGAAAATTCCACCTTGCACCACCGGAAGTTTTAGGATTGGCTGTGACTATTTTTACCCCTGGTTTGGCTAGGTCATTCCAAGTTTTGATGCCTTTGGGATTTCCAGGACGTGTTTCTAATGCTACTACGGAACGGGTAATTATTGAGTTGTTGGGTGCTTCTTTTTCCCAACCTGAATTGATTAAACCTGCTTTTTCAATCTTTTTTGTGTCTAGTCCCAGTGCTAATGCTACTACGTCGGCTGGTAAACCATCAATAACGGCGCGGGTTTGCGATCCTGAACCTCCATAACTTTCTCTGATGGTGACATCTTGACCTTTTTCTCGTTTCCATTTGGCTACAAATTGGGGAATGATTTTACTGTAAGCAGCTTTTGTGACTGCGTAGGATACTAGGGTAATTTCTACTCTTTTGGGCTTTTGACTGATGAGGTTGGGTTGATTTTTTGTCTGTGCAAATACAGGTAATACCGTATTTATACTTAATCCAAAGGTGAGGAGTGCGGTTGTAGCTTTAATTACTGATTTGTTTGTCATGGGTACTTTTCCTGGATTTGTGAATAAAATACGGTAATTTGATAGGGAATTAGTTGTTTACTGTAAAACAGAGATTATCAGATGCGATCGCCAAAATCAAGACATAAAACACAAAAAATCTATCGGTAAATCGGTGTATTTGTTTTTAAAATGTTAAATGGGATATAAAATAAAAATAAGTTATAAAAATATCCTGTATTATTGATGTCTCTCCACATCTGCTACAATCCCCATATTCCCTATCGTAAAAGTCAAGTTTATAGACAATTCAGATATTTAGGAGAAGACAATATGAGTTGGTGGCAAAGTCCACGGGTGCGTATAAAGTCACTAAAAAGCTTTCTATCTCTGTTTTTGGTAGGCGTTTTGTTGAGTTCGGTACTTGCTGCTTGCGGAGGCGGTAATGAGAATAATTCCCAAACTCCCACAGCTACAGATTCTACAAAAAAAGATGTGGAAATTACCCTGGTGTCTTTTGCGGTGACAAAAGCAGCACATGAAGCGATAATTCCTAAGTTTGTGGAAAAATGGCAGAAGGAACATGGACAAAAGGTGACATTTAAACAAAGTTATGGCGGTTCAGGTTCACAAACACGGGCTGTAATTGATGGATTAGAAGCGGATATTGTTCATTTAGCTTTGGGTTTGGATACCCAAAAAATTGAAAAAGCGGGTTTAATTCAACCAGGATGGGAAAAAGAAGCTCCTAATAATGCGATTGTTTCTAAGTCTGTTGCTGCTTTGGTGACTCGTGAAGGAAATCCTAAAGGTATCAAAACTTGGGCAGATTTAGGTAAAGATGGCGTAAAATTTATCACTGCTGATCCAAAAACTTCAGGGGTAGCGCGTTGGAATTTCTTAGCTTTGTGGAACTCAGTAATTAAAACTGGTGGTGATGAGGCGAAAGCTACAGAGTTTGTCACCAAGGCTTACAATAATGTACCGATTTTAACTAGAGATGCCCGTGAAGCTACAGATGCCTTTTTTAAACAGAGTCAAGGTGATGCGTTGATTAATTATGAAAATGAAATTGTCTTGGCACAGGAAAAGGGAGTGAAGGTAAATTATGTAATTCCTGATGTGAATATATCTATTGATAACCCGATTGCTGTTGTAGATAAGAATGTAGATAAACATGGTAATAGGGAAGTAGTAGAGGCGTTTGTGAAGTACCTATTTACCCCTGAAGCACAAACAGAATTTGCAAAAGTTGGTTTTCGTCCTGTAGATGAAACCGTAGCAAAATCAAAGGAATTTGCTGATAAATACCCCCCAGTTAAAAATTTGAGTACAGTTCAAGAATTAGGCGGTTGGGATACTGTGCAGAAAAAGTTTTTTGATGATGGAGCGTTATTTGATCAAATTCAAGCTAAGAAAAAGTAGTTGGTAATTGGTAATTGTTAATTGTGAAAAAGTTTGAATTATGGCTGTATTTACGAATTTGGAAACTGGCAAAAAAGACCCTGTTTGGCAGGTTTTTTTAGATAAAATTATTCGCCTCCCCTGGACTTGGCGAATAACAATTTTATACTTATCTTTCATGTTGTTTCTGCCTATTGCGGCTATGTTTTTCAAAGCCAGTACAGAACCACCTGCAAAGTTTTGGGAAATTGCTACCAGTGAATTAGCATTGGCTACATATAATGTTACTTTTGTAACTTCATTACTGGCGGCCGCTGTTAATGGTGTATTTGGTACATTAATTGCTTGGGTTCTGGTGCGGTACGATTTTCCTTTAAAGAAAATTTTTGATGCTACAGTAGATTTACCGTTTGCTTTGCCGACATCGGTAGCAGGTTTAACCTTAGCAACTGTGTATAGTGATAATGGTTGGATAGGTTCTTTGCTGTCACCTTTAGGTATTAAAGTTTCTTTTACTCGCCTGGGTGTAGGTGTAGCAATGATATATATTTCTTTACCTTTTGTGGTGCGGACTGTACAACCTGTGCTGCAAGAGATGGAAAAGGAAATTGAAGAAGCAGCTTGGAGTTTGGGCGCTTCTGAGTGGAAAACTTTTACAAAGGTGATTTTACCGCCTTTATTTCCTACAATTTTAACAGGGATAGCTTTGGGTTTTTCCCGTGCGGTGGGTGAGTATGGTTCAACAGTAATTATTGCTTCTAATACGCCTTTTCAAGATTTAATTGCACCGGTGTTAATTTTCCAACGTCTAGAACAATATGATTATTCAGGTGCAACAGTAATAGGGGTTGTTTTATTGGCAATTTCTCTAGTTTTACTGATAGCAATTAATTTATTACAAGCCTGGGCAAGAAGATATGACAACAGATAAACTAAAGCACCAAAAACAACAGCAAAAAAAGCAAAGTTGGGTTCCGGGGGTTTTAATTGGGATAGCGGTTGGTTATCTATTTTTGGTGCAGTATATCCCCACTCTTAATGTGTTTTACCAAGCTTTTAAAAATGGAGTTTCTCCATTTGTTGAGAACTTAGTCAGAACTGATTTTCTTCACGCTGCATGGTTAACTTTTTTATTAGCTGTAATTTCTATACCAATTAATACTGTTTTTGGTTTGTGTGCAGCTTGGGCGATCGCACGTCATAAATTCCCTGGTCGTGCTATTGTTTTAAGTATTATTGATCTGCCTTTTTCTATCTCTCCTGTTGTGGCAGGTTTAATGATTGTTCTACTTTACGGTAGACAAGGTTGGTTTGGTGACTGGTTACAATCTCATGATATTCAAATTATTTTTGCTTTTCCAGGCATGGTGTTAGCTACTTCTTTTGTCAGTATGCCTTTTGTTGCTAGGGAAGTAATTCCAGTTTTGGAAGAGTTTGGAAAAGATCAGGAAGAAGCCGCAAAAACTTTAGGTGCTAATGAATGGCAAACTTTCTGGCGTGTGACTTTACCTGGTATTCGTTGGGGTTTACTCTATGGTTTGATTTTAACAAACGCTAGGGCTATGGGTGAATTTGGGGCGGTTTCTGTGGTGTCTGGTAATATCGCTGGGAAGACTCAAAGTTTGCCTTTGTTTGTGGAAGATGCCTATAAACAATATGAGACTGAGGCGGCTTTTTCTGCGGCGGTTTTATTGGCACTTTTGGCGGTGGTAACTTTGGTTATCAAGGAAGTTTTAGAACGGAAAACTCGTATTAAAGATGTGGAATAATTCCTAATTCGTAATTCGTAATTAAAGAGTTGGGTGGTTCGTTAAATATTAAGTTTGTTTTTTGAACGAACCACGAAGTACGCAAAGGAATATTTCACAGAAGATGTTTCCGAAGGGTAAGTAAGAGGTTTGAGAGGGTTTTTGGGTGAGTGTTGTTAGTTGGTAAGTTAGTTATATTGATTTATGTTGGTGTTTTTATTTTTTTGGGGGTTTTTATGACTGATAAAAATGTTTTGATAAGTCAAAGAATTAGGGTGAGAATTACTAAGGAATTTCATCAAGAACCTGTTATTTCTCGTTTGGTTTCTGATTATGGTTTAACCATCAATATCAAGGCTGCTTTTTTAGGTCAGAATGCTAATAGTGATGGTTGGTTTGATTTAGATTTACAGGGAACTAAATCACAAATTGCAAATGGTTTAAGTTATCTGCAAGAGTTGAAGTTGGAAGTTTGGGATGAAAATAGAATAGGTAATTGGTAATATTTTAGATCCCCGACTTCTATGATTGATTTATCTTTTTTTCTACAGTCTTAAAACAGAAGTCGGGGATCTTATAGGTTGTTAACCAAGACACGCTGATAGGTCTTTTTCTGGTGTAGTGATGAGTTGTAAATGATAGGTTTCTGATAGTAGTTTAACAACGTTTGCTGATAGGAAAGCGGGAAGGGTTGGACCAATGCGGATATTTTTGATTCCTAAATAAAGTAGAGTTAATAAAACAGCAATTGCTTTTTGTTCATACCATGATAACATCATTGATAATGGTAGTTCATTGACTCCTATCTCAAAGGCTTTTGCTAATTCTACAGCAATTTGAATCGCAGAATAAGCATCATTACATTGTCCCACATCTAATAATCTGGGAATACCACCAATATCCCCTAATTGTTGATCAAAAAAGCGGAATTTTCCACATCCTAATGTTAAGACTATACAATCATTAGGAACTTGTTCTACTAATTCACTATAGTAGTTTCTTCCTGGTTTTGCACCATCACAACCACCTACTAGGAAGAAGTGTTTTATTTGTCCCGCTTTTACTACATTAATTACTGTTTCTGCAACTCCTAAAACTGCATTTCTAGCAAAACCTGTCGTTACTGTTCCTTTATTTTCTTCATCTGTAAAACCTGGTAATTCTAATGCTTTATTAATGATATGTGAAACATCGTTAATACTCACATGATTTAAACCAGGATAACCAACTGGTCCTAATGTAAATACTTTATGTTTGTAGCTTTCATGGGGTGGTACAAGACAGTTTGTAGTCATGGCGATCGCACCAGGAAAATGTTCAAATTCATGGGTTTGATTTTGCCATGCTGTACCATAATGTCCATAAAGATGGGGATATTTTGCTTTTAATTTGGGATAACCATGTGCTGGTAACAATTCCCCATGAGTGTAAACTTTAATTTCTGTTTCTGCGGTTGCTTCTAAGATAGCTTTTAATGCTAATAAATCATGTCCAGAAACTAAAATTGCTTTTCCTTTTGTATGTCCTAATTTTACAGGTGTGGGTGTAGGATGTCCAAAGGTTTCTGTATTTCCTGCATCTAAAAGCTGCATTGCTTTGAGGTTCATTTCCCCAACTTTTAAAGTTAGGGTTAACCAATCTTCTAATGTTTTATTCTGGTCATCTAAATTAGCTAAAACTTCATGGCAGAATGTATATAAACCTTCATCGTGCTGATTTAATTCTAAGGCATGGAAAGCGTAAGCCGCAACACCTTTTAAACCATATAATACGGTTAGTTTGAGTGAGAAAATATCAACATTGTTTGCAGATTGACTGATAAATTCAAATTCTAAATCTTTACCTTGTTGAATTTGATCTGTTAAACTAATTGCAGGTTGAAAAGTATTAATAGTTGAAACAACAACTTTATTCCCTAATGCTTTAATTTTTAATTTGAGACTTTCACGAAGTGCGATTGCACGATTCACAAAATTGATAAAATCAGAAGTTGTAAAATTCACATTGGTTAATGTTGAAAAAAGCATTTCACAGGTAAATTCATCGGTGTCACGAGTATCAATACCTAAAGATTTTGCTTGTAATGCTATTTGGGAAAGTCCACGCAAACAATGTACTAATAAATCTTGTAAAGCAGCAACTTCGGGACTTTTACCACACGCACCCCACTGATGACAGACATCTCCACGGGTGGTTTGTTCACATTGGTTACAGAACATAATTCGTTCCTCAACTCTTGATGCTTACAGTGTAGTCATTGCGATTGGGGATATCCTTGATTTAAGTCAAGTTTTTAGGTAAAGTTTGGTAAAGTTTTTTCAGTACACAGTTATTAAAAGTTAACTAAACTTAAATAACACAAAAGCTCAAGTAATACACTATACTAGAGAATAAGATTAAATATGAAAACTTACAGTAAATACTCAGTGAATAATATATTTTATGAATCAAAAATCTCGCAATAACAAAAACAATCTCAAAAATATAACCAGTAATGGTTTTAATATTGAAGAAACAAGTGATAAAAATGTTGATTTAGCTTTTCTTTCTTTGAAAATTGCTCTAAAGGCTTACTTTTCTACATATAATTGTTATTTTGGTGAGATATATCGTATAACTAGAGATAAAGATTTGCCAGATAATTTTAAATATTGTGATGTTCTGGGAGAATTAATTTTATCCAAATATTGCGAAGCATACACAGAGTGTATAATTCATTTTCATCATTTCGCTGAATTAGTATTAAAGGATTTTTTAAGGAATGAAAATCCTCTATTTTTAGTTTCTAAATCCAACGAAAAAGATATAGTTTTGAAACACAAAGTAAACAAAAATTTATTATCTTTTGAAGATGAAAAGGATTTAAAAACAATTACCTTTTCGGAATCTTTAACAACACTGATATCTCTGATTGAGAATACAACGGATAATTATTATAAAAACATATCATTTATAGTTGCAAATAGAGCGGTGTTGGAAACATTACATGATTTAAGAAATACAATTTGGCATCGTGGTTTATATATTCTTAATTATGATGCTTTAGACGAATTTATCGGGAGGTATATTCTTCCTTTCGTTAATGAAGTAGCAAAACATGAAAACTATATTGGACATCAAAAGTTATGGAAGTACAAAAAACTAGATTGTGGAATAGACCCAATTACAGAAATTATTAATCATTTCCAGGAAGTTAAAGAAGGTGAATCTTATAATTTAGAAAAAATTGCTTTTTTAAAAGAATTAGGTAGAGCAGCTTATAATGTTAATATTCCTTGGTTACAATATCAATCATCAATTGAGAACAAAGCTCTTACTGTTATTCAAGATAATGATTATAATGATATATGCAAATGTCCAGTGTGTGGTGTTAATTCTCTAATAATTTATAAAGAGATAGATTATCAATTAGATAAATATAGTGGAGAAATTATTGACATTTTATCTTCTTGGCCTATTCATGTTAGGTGTGAATGTTGCTCATTTGAATTACATAATGACATCAAAAATGCTAGTGAATATGGAATTGAAGGAATAAGAGATTTCTGGGTATAGTATTTTATGGGGAATTTATCTAATTATGCTGTCACAAAACTTAGATATTAAATCCCTATTTCATCCTGTACATCCTTAAATCCTGGACATCCTGATTCTGACATTCTCCTTATGACTCTCACCGAAAAAGTCCTAGCAGTCAAAAACTTCCTCCACCAAACCCCCATCTTTGAAAACATCATTGACGAACAACTCCAAGCAGTTGCTAATATAGCCATTCTCCAAACTTACAAAAAAAACGAAACCCTATTTTGGGAAGGAGACGCAGCGACAGGATTTTTTATTGTTAAATCCGGTAAAATCAAAGTATTTAAAGTAGCAAATAACGGAAAAGAACAAATATTACACATCTTTGAAACATCAGAATATTTTGCAGAAGTTCCCGCTTTTGATGGGGGAAACTTCCCCGCATCCGCAGCAGCAATAGAATTTTCTGAAGTTGTGTTTATTCCCCGCACTGCATTTTTCATGGTTTTACAACAACATCCCACTTTAGCAATATCAATGTTGGGAACTTTTGCAAAACATCTCAGACATTTAACCCACTTGGTTAACGCTCTTTCTTTTCAAGAAGTACCGGAAAGATTAACCAATTATTTATTAAAATTAAGTCAGAAAAACGGTAATATTAATGTTGTAGAATTAGACTTACCCAAAACCCAACTAGCAGCTTTATAAGAAAATAGGCTGAAAACCCTTGAGGTTAAGTTTTGGAGCGTGGCGGAAAAACTTAACCGTCCTTCAGGCAAGGGATGAAAGCCAGGTAAGGC
>RDXV01000146.1 GCA_004292695.1 Nostocales cyanobacterium
AAGGCATGAAAATTTACAATTCATTCTCCATCCTTGACCAATTTAAGGTACTGTTTTATTGGATGGTTAAAGATTTATTAAGAGGCAGGAGGCAGGAGTCAGGAGTCAGGAGTCAGGAGTCAGAAGCAAGAATTTATATTGTCACCAGTCACCAGTCACCAGTCACCAGTCACCAGTACCCAGTCACCAGTACCCAGTACCAAATCACCAGTTACCAGGAGCAAAAACCAGCATGATTCCCCAGCATTCTATCACTTCTGACCAAGCCGTTAACATGAGTGAAAATCGTCCCGACAAGCCAGAAGAAGCTTGTGGTGTTTTTGGCATCTATGCCCCAGAACAAGATGTAGCAAGAATGGCATACTTTGGATTATATGCCCTACAGCATCGGGGACAAGAATCTGCTGGTATTGCTACCTTTGAGGGTAAATATGTACACCAACATAAAGATATGGGTTTGGTGTCTCAAGTATTTAGTGAAACAATTTTAGATGAATTACTCGGTGATATTGCGGTAGGTCATACCCGTTATTCTACCACTGGTTCTAGTCGTAAAGCTAACGCTCAACCAGCTATAGTGGAAACTCGCTTAGGTAATTTGGCTCTAGCACATAATGGTAATTTAGTCAATACCATGGAATTGCGGGATGAGTTGTTAAAGACTAATGTTAACTTAGTCACCACCACCGATTCAGAAATGATTGCCTATGCGATCGCCGAAGAAGTCAACAATGGTGCAGAATGGCTAGAAGGGGCGATTCGTGCTTTTCATCGCTGTCAAGGTGCATTTAGTTTAGTAATTGGTACACCTGACGGTATCATGGGAACAAGAGATCCTCATGGTATCCGTCCTTTAGTCATTGGTACATTAGACAGTAACCCTGTCCGTTATGTTCTCGCTTCCGAAACCTGCGCTTTAGATATCATTGGTGCGGAATATCTGCGTGATGTACAACCAGGAGAATTAGTTTGGATCAACGAAAATGGTTTAGCATCCTTCCCTTGGAATCAAGAATCAGAACGCAAACTATGTGTGTTTGAAATGATATACTTTGCTCGTCCTGATAGTGTTGTGCATAATGAAACATTATATAGTTATCGGATGCGCTTAGGTAGAAGATTAGCGGAAGAATCACCCATAGAAGCTGATTTAGTCTTTGGTGTACCTGACTCTGGTATCCCTGCGGCCATTGGTTTTTCCCAAAAATCGGGAATAGCGTATGGTGAAGGATTGATTAAAAATCGCTACGTCGGTAGAACATTTATTCAACCTACCCAAAGTATGCGCGAATCAGGGATTAAGATGAAATTGAACCCCTTGAAAGATGTGTTATATGGTAAGCGGGTGGTAATAATTGATGATTCCATCGTCCGGGGAACTACTAGCCGCAAACTTGTAAAAGCACTACGTGATGCAGGTGCAGCAGAAGTACACATGAGAATATCTTCTCCACCTGTCACCCATCCGTGTTTTTACGGTATTGATACTGACAACCAAGATCAATTAATTGCCGCTAAAATGTCAGTGGAAGAAATAGCTAAACAATTAGAAGTTGATACCCTTGCTTATTTGAGTTGGGAAGGAATGTTAGAAACAACCAGAGAAGATACAAATAGTTTTTGTTCTGCTTGTTTTACAGGCAATTATCCTATCTCAATTCCTGAACAGGTGAAGCGTTCTAAATTGATGTTAGAAAAAGCTACAGTTTAGATAATTCTATCATCTTGTGGGGTGGGCATCTTGCCCGCTTCAATCTTTATATTTTGTCAGAATCAAGATTTTCAGGATTAGAGAATTAACAGGATTTTGATTTGATAATTCATCATATATTGAAAAATAATGGAAAAATTACATCTTTTAAAAATTATCTACATCATCATTTATATGACAACCATCACCAATTACTTTACTAATTGAGTTCAAACGATTCTGCCAAACTTGAATATTTGGTTCATCACTCAATCCATGTTCTAGGAAAAAGAACTTTCCCCCAGGTTTGAGAACTCGATAAATTTCTTGAAGTGCCTGAGAAACATTAGCAATACTACACAAACAAAAGGTACTAACAACACTATCAAATGTGTTATCAGCCATTGGTAAATTTTCACCATTAATAACTCGATTATCAACTTGGATATGAGAAGATTTAACTCGTTTTTTAGCTAACGCATTCATCCCAGCATTAGCATCAACAGTAATTAGTTTTTGTAGACTTTCTGGGTAATAAGAAAGGTTGACACCAGAACCAAAACCAATTTCTAAGACTTCTCCTGTCACATCTGCTAAAATTTGCCGACGATATTCAGAAAATAAAGGTCGAGACATTACTGTATCTATGAGTCGTGGCGCAATTACCTGTGAATAGAAACCCATATACTTATCTCCAAATCAATCTCAAGGAATCACCATTGATCACAAGTTTGACATACAACCACAAACTTTTGCTTCATCCCATAGACTCACCCAAATGGGTGAATCATCTGGCCAAAAAATTGAATAATTTATTTTTTTGAATTCCTTTAAATAATATATAAAAAACGGCGGGTGTGGGATTTGAACCCACTCATCTCTATCGAGACTTCATCCGATAACCCTAAATTCATCGGACTAAAAAGGCAAGTTGCGAATCAGGGAAACCCGCCAAGAAAAATAAAGGATAAACAAAATTATAAATAATTAATTTTAATTTTATCCTTTATATTTTGGGTTTTGTTTAACTACTTAAAAGTCATCTGTAGCTAACATCTGAATAATTCGAGGAATACTAGGATCAAAACCTGCCAAATCCCAAGATAATGGATCTTGAGGATCTACTAAAGTAATCCGATAAGGTGTTAAAGTTACATAAACAGCCTTAACGTGAGGATTAATTTTTTTGCGATACTCTTTCAACGCTTGACTAGGATGTTTATTACCCGCCCAACTTTCTGAGTCAGTCCAAAAACAAACAACATCAGCTTTAAACTTATTTTGAATCATCCAGTCATACGCTACACTCGCATCAGTTCCCCCAAAATTCTTATTACTAGCTTTCTGAACAGCAGAACTAAAACTATCCTTTGCAGTAATTTCTAAGTCAATAAACTGAGTCGAAAAACCACGAATTGCATAGTTTTTTTCTGCTTTTGCTGTCACTAATGACATAGTTGTAGCAATTTCACAGCAAGTTAAACCCATATCTGCAACCCAGCTACCCATAGAACCGGAAATATCTACGGCGTGCATAAACACTTTTCCCGTCGGTTCAACTACTTCAAAAGACAATTCAACCGCTTTTTCTAAAATGTCCACAATGCGAGATACAGGTTGCCAAGTCTTTTTACTTTTTCCTAAACTTCCTCCAGATTTATAGGTTTTTAATGCTTTTAAAACATCAATCGGATGAATACGTCCTTTTCTCAGATGTTCTTGATTATTCAGAACCGCTTTAACTCTATCTAAATTAGCTTTTTCATCAGCACGTAATACACCAATTTCTGTTAAAGAACCCAAATTTCTCAACATCGCCCCAATAGGCATTTCTTGAAATAATAAATTCCAAGCCTGTTGATCCATTTTGCCCACAGGTGCAGCCATTTCATGGGTTAACTTTCCTTGAGAAATCGCTGTATGAGTTTCATTGGGATTGCGTTTTAACCACTCATACCACCAAATTTGTGCTAACGCTTCCGATGGTATATCTGCTGGTAATTCTTCCCAACCTTTCACCACCCATTCAAATAATTGACGGTGATTTTCTGTAGGTGGTTTAACATGAAATAACCTTAAAATATCACGGTTAGTAAAACCTTGACGTTGTTGATATTTCAAAAGCTGATAAGCTAAACCTTTAACATCTTCCCTTGATAGCCAATTTTTACCAACTTCCCGAATTACTTTACCAAAACCTCGCAAAGATTTAGTGTAATTCAACCATTCATAAAAATGACTACCAGTTCTCACAACTTGAGGAAAAATTTCCATAAAAGCTGTTTTTGCTTCTGGAGTTTCCCCCATTGAAAGTAATACTAAAGCTAGAATAGGCGCACTGTTATTAATTGCCCTGCCATCACTAGCATAGAGGATTTCTTCGGCTACTTTTTCAGGATTTTCTGCAACTACTTGTTTGACAACTTTAACAAAATCTTCTGTTAATTCTTGTTTACCTACATAGTATGTACTTTGTGCTGTACCAACTAATAAACAACGGCGCAGCATTTTCCAAATACCAACATCAAACATATAGCCGCCACTACGTCCTTGAATCATTTCCTTTTCCCTTCCAGGAATAGGTTGATTTTGGGGTGTAGCTGTTTTTTTATTAGTAAAGAAGTTGTAATTCATTGCTTCTTCTCCCGGCCTTTTCAGGCAATTTTAAAACTCCACAAAGTGGAAGGTGGCAGAGCGGGACTCGAACCCGCAACTTCCCGCGTGGAAGGCGATAACCCTCATTCTTCGGCCTCCAAGGCAAGGTATGAATAAGGATGTTTTAGGTGTTCTACCATTTGAACTACCTGCCACATAAAAAGTGCAATTTTAAAACCTGAGATTTTTTTGGTGTAGTGGGGTAGGACTTGAACCTACAAGACTTTTTCAGTCACTAGAACCCGATAACCCTCAATTATTCGGCCTGTTTAGGCAAGTGAAGTAAATTAAGGATTTATTCTAGCGCGTTTACCATTTCACCACCCACTACATGAAAATTGAAAATTAAAAATTGAAAATTGAAAGTTTATAAATCATGTTTTTTACTCCCAAATTTACAATCATTTTGGTGCGGGGAATAGGACTCGAACCTACGACCGATGAATTATGATAACCCTCAATTAGTCGGCCTTTTCAGACAAGTTTGTTAATCAAGGAGTATGGGTTTTACCCCTTTCACTGCTCTACCAACTGAGCTACCCCCGCACATAAAAAGTCAAAAGTCAAAAGTCAAAAGTTAAAATTAATAAGTGTTGAGTGTAGCGGAGCAGAAATTTAGTCTGCATCTCCAGGATTTGTTATTAAGGGAGTTGTTAATCAATAAAGGTACAAATTTTACGATAACCCTTAATATTTTGGCCTTAAAAGGCAAGGTGGGCGCTCTAGCACTTGAGCTATCCGCTACTTTTTATCGCTAACTCCTTTGGGAATGTCGCTTGTATTATTAATGTAGTATATATAATTTACAGTGTCAAGTCTTCCACCAGAACATTTTTGAGGTGAATTTGTACACAAGTTGCATGATAGCGATTTACCTTGATATATCAGCTTTTCCAGCCTTTTAAAACTAAAAATTTGCCATCATTTTGCCAAGAGATACAAAAAAATGCACAAATTTTTGCCAAGATAGTAATATTATTTTGCAAAAATTCACTTGGCAAAAATCAGCATGAGTGAAAAAACCATAGAAAATTACGGGAAAAGTTTTCTCGTTCTCATTTTACCGATATCCTTTGTGATTGTTGTCGTGGTTAATACCTGGAGGTATTTACTGATAGGTTTATTGTTGCTAATGGTGATTAACCTTTGGCAGCAATACAGATGGGAAAAGTGGAGTGAAAGTGTTAACCCACTTTTCTATCAGTTAATTCGGGAAAACCAAGGAAAAATCACACCCGTTGATTTAGCTCTCAAGGGCAACTTTTCTGGAAAAGAGGCAAAAAGATATTTAGAAGGTAAGGCAAAGGAATTTGGCGCTAGTGTTTTAGACGCTGAAAATGAAAATCCTTCCTATTACTTTATAACTGCCAGTATTCTGGGCGACATCCTTGATAGTAGTGAATCTGTAGATAAACTTCCAGTTCGGCCTGTAACTAAAGAGGCAAGATCATTTCTAGCACCGCCTCCACAAGTTACAGAAACTCAAGCTCAGGAAGAAGCAGAAACCGAATCTTTATCGGCAACTACTTCCGAAGAATCACAAAAATCTCTGGAAGAACAGTTAGTTTTCGGTTCTTTGATCCAATCTGAACTAGCTAAACGCTTAGGTGTTTATTCCAGCACTGTTTACAAAAGACGAAACGATCCAGATTTTCCAGAATGGAGTCGCAGCCGTGATCCAGATGGGATTGCTTGGACTTTTTCCCGGAAAACCAAGGAGTTTTTTCCTATGGAAGAATAGGTTACAGGTGACAGGTGACAGGTGACAGGAAAGAGCTTTTACCGATTACCCATTACCTATTACCTATTACTAATTCCTACCGCCTCGCTGATGGAATTTAAGCCGTTTTCTTCTAGTTTGGATAACAAACCAGTCAGAATGCGGCGTACCATCATCGGACCTTCATAAATCCAACCTGTATAAGTTTGAACCAGACTAGCACCAGCAGTAATTTTTTCCCAAGCATCCTCAGCGGTGAAAATACCACCCACACCGATGATAGGTATTTGCCCTTGAGTTTGTTGATAAATAAAGCGGATCACCTCTGTAGAACGTTGTTTGAGCGGCGCACCGCTGATACCACCGGCTTCTTCTTGGGGTGTTTTGCCAGTTTTTTCGATAATTTTGGTTTTTAGCCCTTCACGGCTAATTGTGGTGTTAGTAGCGATTAAACCAGCCAGTTCGTAAGTTTTAGCAAGATTGATAATGTCGGCGATCGCCTCCCATTCTAAATCCGGTGCAATTTTCACAAACAGAGGCTTATTTGCAGAATTCTCCGCTTGTAACACATCCAGAATTTGACTTAACATAGCTGCATCTTGGAGCGATCGCAAACCAGGAGTATTGGGAGAAGACACATTAACCACAAAATAATCACCCAAATCCTTGAGTAAGCGGAAACTTTGTAAATAATCATTTGCCGCATCTTCTAAAGGTGTAATTTTGGACTTACCCAAATTTATCCCTATAGGTATAGACCAAGGCCTGATCTGGCGCAGAGATGTTAACTTTGTTAGCATTGCTTCTGCACCAGAATTATTAAATCCCATCCGATTGAGAACAGCCTGATCAACAGGTAAGCGAAATAAACGAGGGAGGGGATTACCCGGTTGGCTATGATAAGTAACAGTACCCAACTCTGCAAAACCAAAGCCAAAACTTGACCAAATGTTAGCTCCAACACCCTCCTTATCGAACCCAGCAGCTAAACCAACAGGGTTAGAAAAAATCACACCAGACAAACTTTGTTCTAGGCGTGTATCATAGAGGCACAAAGACTTTTGTAGTTGGGAATCTAGCCATCTAGCAACCTGATCAGGGGTAGCTGTTGCTAGTGAATTAAAACTAGCCATAGTCTGTTTATGTAACCACTCTGGATCGGTTTTTACCAGAGTAAAGAGAAAAGGACGAACTATTGCTTTATAAATATCCAATTTAGGTTAGCATCTACCAATTATTACAATAAATATTCAGATACCGAATTCAGTCATAATCTGAACCACTCTCAGGGCATCTTTAATAATATTACTACAACCTATGTCAACGGATAATCAGACAGGGCAATCAAAAAAGCCCAGAATCTCCGAACAACAAATTCTATCCTTGGGGAAAATTCTTCAGAGCATCAGAGATGAAGAAAACATTGACACGCTCATAAAAACCACAATTTCTTACTTAAAAGAAAACTTTGATTACCAGTTTATTTGGTTGGGTTTATACGATCATGTCAGTAAAAAAATATCTGGTAAAGGTGGTATAACGCCAGATGAAGATGCCAGTTTTTTAAAAAGATCAGTAATAGTCAAACCAGGGAGTTTAATCTGTCAAGTAATCACAGAACTATGCCCTGTGGGTGTTGCCAACTTACGAGGAGAAGCACGCGCCCAAGAATGGCAAGAAATAGCAGCCAAGTACAACATCCAAGGAACAATATTTTTACCAATTCGCTATAAAGATAATTGTCTAGGCGTAATTTTATTAGGTTCATTACGGTGGGGATATTTATTAGCAGGAGAAGCCAGAGCCAAACTATTGATCATAGTGGGTGAACTGGGAATAGTCCTAGATCATCACCAAAAACAACAGAAATCCCCAGAAAATCCAGAGAATTCATTAACCGAATCATTGTTAGAACTGCTAGAAAACCTACGCTCTTTGAACAACATTGATAGAAAACTGGAAGCAACAGTCAGAGCAGCGGATGAATTTCTCTCCCCTGCCCGCACCAGCATCTATTGGTTTGAAAGAGAAGGAAACTATTTTTGGTGTCGGATGAGTAGTCAGTTAGTCAATATCGGTCGGAACTGGGAAACTAAAAAAGTATCCGCAGGTATTACTGCCCAAGAACTAAGTGATGTTTATTATGCTTTAGCCGTCAACCAGTTAGTTTGGCTGAGTGAATCTGGGAGTTCTTTAAAAAGTCACATACAAGAAAAACTATTAAACCGTTTAGGAATACGATCTCTATTAGCAGCCCCAATTATTTGGCAAAAAGATTTATTAGGATTTATTGCCGTAGAAAGCAATGAACCAAAAACCTGGAATCAAATAGAGAAAAACTTTATTCAAGGAGCAGCAGGGTTAATTTCTCTAGTCTTTCCCATTGACAATTTAGAACCAACCCTCAGACAAGTACAAGAAAATCAACAATTAACTAATAAATTTGCCCAAGCCGTACATCAAGAGCAAGATTTAGAGCAACTTCTACAAAGTTATGGGGCAGAACTTCTAGAAAGACTATCTGCAACACGTCTATTACTTTTAGAATTAGACCACGCCAAAGATGTTTATAAAGTCATCTTCCAAAGCATATTAAATAGCCGGAGGCTGTGGAAATTTACTGCTTCACCATTGTCAGAAATGGACACTTATTTATTGCAGGATGCCAAAGGAGCAGTAGAAATATCAACATTAGAACATGATTTACGTTTATATAGTTGGCATCCACAATTATTAGAAAATAGTGTCAGATCACTATTAGTTTGTAACTGTATTCAAGGTCATAAACCAAATGTTTTATTAATAATTACCCATGATAGTAGTCGTTCTTGGACAACTTTACAAAAAGATTTGTGTTGGGCGATAAGTCAGTGTCTTGGTGTAATTGTTCGTAACCAACAGCTAAATGTAATCAGTGATCAACAACAGAGAATTGCCCAATTATTCAAACAATACCCCACAGCATTGGTTACATCTGACAGCCGCAGCGTAGAAGTAAATGCTATTCAACAAATTGCCGAGCTTTTAGAATCTCCCTTAGCAACTATTCTCAGATGGCATCCTGATGATGAAAGAGCGGAAATTATCAACGGTTTAGCTGGTAATCAAGATGCTAACAATTATCAATTTAGCATCGCTGAAAATGTCCCAATTCTGATTCAAAAAGATGTGCTGATCGAGTTAGCATTGGCACACAACAGTTACTTGATGTTAAATTACCATGACCTACCACCAGAAACTAAGGAATGGCTAACTATTCCTACTAACTCCAGAGTATTTGTAATGGCTTTAAGAGCTACTGCCGATTCTCAGCCCACAGGGATAGTATTATTAGCTGACTACTTAGGAGCAGATTGGTCAGAACTCAAACTTACTGCGGTAACTAGCCTTATCACTCAACTAGCTTGGTGGCAAAATCAAAACAAACTCATTCACAGACTCACGAACAAAACAGATACACTACAAGAACTCAATTGGTACAAACACCGTCGCTTACAAGAAATATATCGCATGACAGCAACTGTCTTAAATCAAATTAGAGATTTAGGCATTCCTAATAATGAACTTAAACAAATGCGTTATAAGCTGCTCTTGCGACAGCTAAACTACATTACCAACTCTATGAAAGGAGTAGTAAAACAGGAAGAATGGCAGTTAAATATGAGTTGGGAGACCATGACGATTGCCAGTCTCTTAAAGCGTTCAATTGAAAGAGTGGATAGTTTAGCCAAGCAGCAACAACTGTGGATAGGTGTACATGGTTTAGCTGAACCAATGCAAGAATTAGAAGTTCCTCATACTTCCTCAGCCAGTGAATTAATCACTGCTTCTGGTTCGTCCACATTGGCAACTGCTGGGGATATCATGAAAATTGAATTAGTTCTCCATGAATTATTAGTAACAGCCTGTCAACGCTCGCCCTTGGGGGATAGAGTTGATGTTTGGTGTCGTGCAATAGATAGTCAAAACCTGGAGATATCCATTACAGATAATGGTATGATCAATCCACAACTATTAGCAGCACTGGATCAAGAAACGACTACAAACACCCTCAATTCAGAAAGTCTCAACTACCCTCCTGCTTTACATTTGTTAATTTGCCAAAAATTTATCAAACAGTTAGGGGGAGAATTGCAGATTTATCAATCAGCAGATCAGCGTACAGTTAGTCGCTTAACACTCCCTTTAGCACAACATAGTTCCACCAGTTTTGAGGGTAATACTTTTGGTAGCACATCACCTTTAACTCAATAATCAATAGTTATAGAATTTCTATGGGGCGTAATCGTTCTAAATCTGATTTACCTACAAAAATTTGCCCAGTCTGTCAACGTCCCTTTTCTTGGCGGAAAAAATGGCAAGACTGCTGGGATGAAGTGAAATACTGTTCTGAGCGCTGTCGTCGTCGCCGTTCCGATGCAAAAGAAAACATTTGAACAAATTACCACAATTGGATCTAGGATCAATTTAACTCAACAAAACCAGAAAATTTTGGCTATTTTGGTGAATGGTGAATCACCTAAAGTCCAATTTTCACAGCCATTTTTAACAGAGTAGGTCAAAGTTATGGAACTAACAGCACAAAACGTGGAAACCGTACTAGATGAAATGCGCCCTTATTTGATGTCTGATGGGGGTAACGTGGAACTGGTAGAACTAGATGGACCTGTTGTAAAACTACGTTTACAGGGTGCTTGTGGTTCTTGTCCCAGTTCAGCAATGACCCTCAGAATGGGTATTGAACGCCGTCTCAAGGAAATGATTCCTGAAATAGCGGAAATTGAACAGGTGTTCTAAATGTTCTCACATTAACCCGATATCACTAATCCCATACCTTCGGGTGTGGGAGTTACTAATGTCAAATCATATATCTTGTGGCCAAGGTGAAGTGGGAGCATCAGGATCAACAGAAGATGGATCTTCCGGAGGATAGTTTCTTTCTATACTAGCGGTGATATCTTCAAAGGTGGGTAATTTATTTAAGTCTTCTAAAACTTCCAAAGTCGAGTGATACCTTTGTTTGTGATCCTCCAACACCATTTTATTAATAATTGCTGCTAATTCTTCACTGACTGTAGCCTGATCCATCCATTGTACTTCTGCATCATAACTGGCTCGTTTTAATTCATGGGGAGAAATACCTGTGAGGGCTTTAATACCAAGCATACCTACAGCGTAAATATCACTGTTATATCTGGGACGACCAAAACATTGTTCATTGGGGGCATAACCTTTTGTCCCTATCCCAATTGTAAAAGCTGTGGATTCTAAATTATCCATGATTTGGGTACTCATTTCTTTGACTGCACCAAAGTCAATTAATACCAGCTTCCAATCTGAATGACGACGAATAATATTACCAGGTTTAATGTCTCTGTGAATTACACCATTTTCATGGATAAATCTTAATACGTTTAATATGTCTTTTAGTATTGCAATTACAGCACGCTCTGGTAAACATTTTCCTGATACTAACTCTTTGCCTAAGTCATGACCTAAGATGTATTCCTGGACTAAATAAAATTCTTCGTCTTCTTCAAAATAGGCTAATAACTGAGGAATTTGGGAATGTATACCCAGTCTTTGTAGGGTTTTGGCTTCTGCACTAAATAAACGTCTTGCTAGGGCTAAATTTTCAGGTTTGCTGGTCGCTGGTTTAAGTTGTTTAACTACACATTCGGGATGTTCGGGAATTTGTATATCTTCTGCGATGTAGGTTTCGCTGAATCCACCTGCACCAAGAACTTTACTAATTTTGTAACGTCCCCCTAGTATTTTTCCATTCAATTCCAAGTCTCTTTTTTGAATAAGGTCTTTTAGTTCGTCTTGTTGACTAATTATCTCCTGAACTACGGATGATAATTTATGTTTTTGAAACAGTAGTAATAATTTTTGCTTGTTAATTTTGTCCTTGGCTATTTCTGTACTAAAATATGATAACCCAGTTAATAATATTCCTATAATTGGTACTGTGGTTGGAATTATTAAGTAAGCATACATATAGCTACTATAGCTTATTCCCCCCCATAAACTGGCTAGGGCTATACTTAATAGTAATCTTTGCAGACCTGGTCTTTTTCTGGTGATTATTAGTATTGTACTACTTACTAACACAAGTACAAACAAACCCCGCAATAATGGATTTTTAATTGCAATTGCTATAGATTTATCAGCTATTAAGGTGGCGATCGCCTGGGCATGAATTTCTACTCCGGCCATGGTTTCATGGGGAGATACTGCTACTGCATGAAAATCATTGCTAAGTTTTGCTGTTGCGCCGATAAGGACAATTTTATTCTGAAAAAATTTACCTTGCTGTAGATAGTTATTCCAGTTTTCTTGATCAAATACATACCAAAAAGGAACAGTGGTAAATGCTTGTTCTTTGCCCCAAAAATAAATGCGATCGCCTCTAGGTCGGGGATAATTAATTTGTGAAGCGGCTAATACTGCTTCTCCAAAAGACAATGGTTTTGTATTAATTAACTCTGCGGTGGCTTTTTCTGGTAAAAATGCACTGCTCAAACGGTGTATTTTTCCATCTACTTCGATGGGAAAATTGACTGAGCCGATCAATGCAGAAGTTTGACGGAATTGCTCTAGGGGTTGGGTAAATTGCTGAAATTCTCCCTGATGTGACTTAAAGTCTTCATAAACTGCGGCTAAGGTAATTTTACTACCGTATTTTTGTAATACTTTCTGTAGTTGAAGATCATCTGCTTTTCCATAACCACTGGGTTTGTCAAAAACTATATCTACTGCTACTGAACGCGCACCGGCATTAATCAGTTTTTCAATAACCTGAGCGTAAGCAAGGCGTTGATATGGGAAAGATTGTAACGGTTTTAAGTGCTGATATTGCTGACTGTTTGTTTGATAATACTGTTCTGGGGTGGTTATAGATTGATCATCAATTGCTAGAATAACAATATCTTGTGGAGCTACTTTTGCTCCGCGAATTTGATAAAAACTGGTAGCAGCTTGATTTTCAATTAATTGAACTAAATTGCCACTTGTAGCGCTCAGTAGTGCTGCTGCTACCGCTGAAGTCCCAGCCAATACATGACCAAAACTAACCATTGTTTTTGGCTGCTGCAATGATCCTGTTAAGTTGATTTTTGTCAATCTACTTAGCTGATTTTTGGCAGTAGAGAGGTTTTTGTTGGTTAAGCTGTATCTGGGTTCTTCTGCCATATCGTGTTACTGATTAATTACAAGTACAACACTGCTATTTATTTATACACGGTTTTTAGAGGAATGGAGATTTTGACATTAAACTTAAATTAAGCCGATACAAAAAAGCTAACTAATGCTAACAAGAGCCAGCTTTTTCTTCCTGCTTCACCCTAGAAGTGTCGGCACTATCTAGTCCACAGGCTAACACGG
>RDXV01000024.1 GCA_004292695.1 Nostocales cyanobacterium
CGTTCTTGGAGCGCAATAGCTCGGTTTTACGACAACTGCAAGAAAAAAGTTAAAGGTAAAAAAGGCTTTCCCAATTTTAAGAAAAACTGCCGTTCTGTTGAATATAAAACAAGTGGATGGAAGCTATCCGAAACTAGAAAAGCAATTACTTTTTCTGACTTTAGGCAGGGGAGTGTCAATCCCACACATACAGATAGCTGTGGTGTGGGAGTATGTCACTTATGAAATGGAGTCAACTTGTTGAGGAATACCTACCAGTTCATAGAGTTTATCTTCCAACTTTTGACTACATACAGACCAGTCAAATTCTAAAATGGAAGGTCGAGCTTGTTGGGTGAGTTGGTCTTTGAGTTCAGGATTTTCTAGAATCGTAATAATTTTAGCAGCGAAGTCTTGAGGGTTGTTAGGTTGGGCAAGAAAACCGTTATAACCAACTATGACTTGTTCTGCGGTGGAAGGTGCTACAGCGGCAACTACAGGAGTACCAGAAGCTAAAGCTTCGTTGTTAGTGGTACAGAAATTTTCAGTTATGGAAGGATTGATAAAAACATCTGCTCTTGCAAACCATCCTAATAATTCTGTCCCGTGAGATTCACCCCAAATTGTCACACCATGAGGATATGCTTGAGCGCGACGGTGAATTTCTTGATCTAGGGGACCACTACCAACAATGACTAAATGAACATCAGGAATTTTAGCTGCTACCAAGGGGTAAATATCTAAAAGTTGGGTGACATTTTTCTCAGCGGTAATGCGGCCAACAAATAGAATTGTTGGTCTTTTATCGTCAGGAATTGGATCATAACAAATATTGCGGGGGTGGAATTTATGACAGTTAATTCCTTGATAGGGGACATATTCGCCCCGTTGACATTTTAGTGTTTGGTATTTAGAAAGTTGTTCCCTAGAAGAGAAGATATTTAGGTCATAAGCAGAGCTAAATTGTTTAACTAATAGGGGGATAATTGGACGTAGTAGACCAAACAAGAAGTTACCTAAATAATAGCGAATATAGGCAACAATATCAGTATGAAAAACTGATATGATTGGGGTTTTAGTACGTTGAGCGTAATCAACTCCGACAGGTCTACCATAGCCCTGTAAAAACATGGAGTATAAACCTCTCATTTGGGCTGCTTCTTCAACGATGATAATGTCTGGTTGGAACTTTTCTAATAGTTTAGTGTCACTCCAATGACGATGGTTTAATGGTTGGGGAAGAGACTTATAAAATATTAGAGGTTCTGTAGGGAAAGCATAGGATGAAAAACCGGTGAAAGATTGTAGTTCTTCTATCCCTGACATGGGACGATTTCCTACTTGTTGGGGATATTTATTATTGATTTGTGGGTGAATAAGAAAAACTTGGTGTCCTTGTTCAAGTAACCAATGAACTCGTTGATGTACTGCTACTGATACTCCGGTAAGAAAGGGAGCATATAAGCCTGTGAAGAGGGCAATCCTAAGAGGTTTTTTGTTCATTTTAATGTTAGTTATTTCATGAATGTGCTGGATTTAGGATTTACGCAGCAACTATCATGAAACTTGTGGTTTCTGCGCTGATAATCAATAAATTGCCCGCTAAAAATTACAGAGAGATTTTAGGATCTATAGGTTGATCTAACCATTGATAAGGATGATATTCGACTAGATGAATTTGCCAGGGACTTTTAATCCGATAACTAAGTCCACGCCATGTTACTGTTGACATCCATAGGGAAGATAAGATTGCTAAACCATAAATCCATTGAGTAAAAGGGATAGCAATTAACATTTTTAGGATGGTTTTTAGGGGGATTTGAGGTGTGCGTTGATGTTGAGAACGGAGGTTTTCCTGTACTGCTAATTCCATGACTAACATCAGTATTAATAATCCAATGATATAGATCATGTAGGATTTGAATAGGGAAAAAGCCTGTTCCCATTCGGATGTCAATAAGAATCCTAAACTGAGGAGAATTGTGAGTGTAGGAAAAAGGATACTGGAAATGGCATCACCGATTAAAGCTATCCAGTTAGGGTGATATAGTCGGCAACAGAGTATTAAGCGTTTGAGAGATGTAAAGAAACTGGTGAAGTCAATTTCTTCTCTATTTAGGATTAATAAAGAAGGGACAAATTTAATCTTTAATCCATGTTTTTTGATGATTTTATGTAGTAGCATATCATCACCAAATGCTGCTGACCATTTTGTTAATATTTCTGTTTCCTGGATGACTTGTTTTTTGATAGCTAAACTTCCACCCCAGGGAACTTGAAAAAGGAACATTTGCACGACGGTAGAGACATTTCCTGCATAACGAATTAAAGAACCCCAATATTTTCCTGTGGGTATATACCAGCGGTTTCCTGTGGTTAGTCCGACTTGTTCATTAGTTAAGGGGGTGACTAATTCTCTTAACCAGTTTTGATGAACTATGGTATCTGCATCTACTAATGCAATTACCTGATAGGAGTCGTCTAAATCTGCAATTGCTTGTATTAAGGAACTGCATTTAAGACTACAATTATGTCGGACTGTTCTGAGGGTGCTAATTTGGTAATTGGTGGCTTTAGTTTCGGCGATTACTTCTTGAGTAATTTTCCAAGCTGGATCTTCTGGACTGTCAAGAATGAGTTTTAAATCATACTCTGGGTAGTTTTGTTGTAAGAGCGATCGCACACAATTAGGTAAGAATGGATCAGCACCTCGTAAACAAAGAATGACTGCGGTTTTAGGTAATTCTTGGTCTGATAATTGAGGTTGTTTGTATGTTCGTAAATACCATATAAATATTAACGTTAAACAAGCCTGAATTACTAGCCAAGAAGTTAAAGATTTGGACAGAAATGTAGTCAAATCTTCCATTAGTTGTTAGTCATTATTCCTTGGTGATGTGTATATATCCTCTAAGGATCTAGAGAATATTTCATGTTGATGTTGATGGTGGTATTTTTGGTGACTGGAAAACTGGTATGACGGAATTTTGGTGTACCTGTTTGCATGGAAACAATGGGATTGCGGGAGATACCAAAACCTTCTTTGGGAATGCCAAAAAAGTCTTTATTGAGTTGGCGATCGCCATTTTGATCATCAATGACAGCTACGGCATATTTACCAGGTTTTAAGCCAGAAAATACCTGTTTTACAGAATTACCTGTAATTTTCGTACAGCCACTTTTTACTTCACTAGCACTATCATGGGGAAAACCTTTTTCAGAATCGTAAACTCTAAAACAGATATCTCCTGTTTTATGACGTATACCATTGACTATTACTGTTAATGATGAGGTGTTTTCAGCATGAACTTTATTCACACTCATACAGCCTAAAAAAGTGGATAGCAAAATCAAAGAAATGTCAGACAATTTGGACATAATTAGTACAGTAATTTAGATTAATTACGTGAGTATTGTTGAACATATTCACCATTTTTTGTAGTTGGTGATTTTTCAAGTCTCTTCTTAAATTGCTGGATGGCAACTACAATATCTTGTAGTAATAAAGATTCTGTGCCAGCGAGTTTTTCAACAATACCAAGATAACAGCTTAGTTGTTGTTGAAAACTTAATTTACTTTGGACAATGGAACGGATATTTTCTGTAAGAATCCGCCAATGGGGAAATAATATTTTTCCTTTTTTACTAGAATCAAACCAAACGGAATACTCGTAGAAATCAGGAAACGTATCTACTGAATATTCAGGATCATTTTCAGTAAATGAGAGATAATCAGGGAAATACATACTCATAGATTGTTGAGGATGACACCTAGCAAAAAACAAGTATTCAGGAATTTCATAAAATTTCCCTATCATCCCTAATCTGTGTAAAAAAACCCCATCAGCAGTTCCATAACCACCCATTGGGGGAACTTTTGCTAAAACGCTGGTACGAAAGACACCATACATTTGATAACATAGGTGTTTAGTAAGTAATTCAGTAAATCTAACTTCAGGTTTTTCTGAATCAGTATTGAGTTTAATGTCGTAGGTTTTGAGAAAATTACCCTGTTCATCAATGAAATATGTGTGAGAATGGCATAATACATAATCAGGGTTTTCTTCTAGAACCTGTATACATTTACTAAGAAAATTGGGAGCGTGCAAATCATCGTAGGATGCCCATTTAAAATATTCACCCTGAGCTAATTTAAACACGCGATTAAAATTACAAGCACAGCCAATATTATAAGGATTACGATAATAAATAATCCTTGCATCTTGGGCGGCGTAATTTCTACAAATTTCTTCAGTATTATCTGTAGAAGCATTATCACAAATAATTAGCTCAAAGTCACTAAAAGTCTGATTGAGTAAACAATCTAGAGCTTGTTCTAGTAGCTTTTCGCCATTGTATACAGGTAAGCCAATAGTTAATTTTGGCTGCGGCTTATACATACACCATTCCCCTAATCTTTGAGATTAACTGAGTTAAAATTCAGTAGTCTGGCTTTTGAATTTATCAAGAAAATCAAAAACACCAGATAAATAAGCAGAACACAAACCTGATAACATCAATAGGGATTTTGGTGTTATTACTAAAAATTAACTACTGAAAATTATTCACTTCATTAATTTTTGCAGATCAGTTTTTTGTAACCATTGATGAGTACGTTTCATGCCTTCTTCTAGATCAATTTTGGGTTTATAGTTTAATAAACTGGTGGCTTTAGCGATAGAATAAGCGTGAGGACGACTCATAAAGTCTACTGACTCTGGGAGAATATCGGCTTTTTTGCGAAATAATTTTTGTCCTTGATGACGAACTTTCAGAAATAATTTCATTTCTTCTTTAGGAAGAGACATAGGAGCGGGTAAACCTTCTATTGCTGCTAAATGAATAAAATATTCCTTCCATGAAGTTTTTTCCCCATCTGTGACATTAAAAATTTCGCCATAAGCTTCTTTTTCTATGGCTAAAAAGATGGCATCAACTAAATTATCTACATACAAATGATTCATTACTCCTTGACCATCATTTGCATAGGCAAATAATTTCTGTCGCATCATCAAAATTGGTCGCACTATCCAGGGTATACTTCCAGGTCCATAAACATCTCCAGCACGAATAATAATAACACCAAAATCTGGACTTGAATTTAGTTTTAAAAGCTCTGTCTCTGCTTCAATTTTAGTTTGACAATAGGGGTTGTTATCCCCAGAAACTTTGCCGTTTTCGGTGATATTTTCGGCATAGTTAAAACCATAAACTAAAACAGTAGAAAGATGGATAAATGTTTTCACTCCTGCTTGCTTGGCAGCTTGGGCAATGTTGAGTGTACCGTTAACATTTATTTCTCTAAAACGTTTGATATCTCCTGCTTCTTCAGCTAGTTGGGCAGTATGTAGAATTATGTCTACTCCCTGACAAGCTTTTTGAGCAGTTTTATTATCTGTGATATTACCAACAATAATTTCTGCACCTAATTTTTGTAGATTTGGATCTGGTTTATCAGTGGTTTGTAAACCTTTAACTTTCATGCCTTGGGCTATGGCTAATTCAGCCGCACGAGCGCCAATAAATTCATCAATGCCAGTGATCAGAATGGTTGTGTTTTGTAGGTTCATGGTATGAATAATGAGTTGAATGTTGTAGTTTTGAAGCCAGTTATCAGTTATCAGTTATCAGTTATCAATTTGAATATCTATAGAATTACTGATAGCTGAATGCTGAAAGTTGTTAACTGTTAACGTAATTGGTGAAAACATTAAAAAATATCTGCTGGATCGGCTGAACGTAGTTTATTAATTGCTAAAGCTCCTGAAGTAATACAAATTAATACGGTAGATGTCAGCACAATTAAGGCATTGTTTGTAGTCATCATGATAGGTAATTTAGTGGCTTGCATAGCAAAGTCATATAAGAGAACGGAGATTAAAAATCCGGGAATATAAGCTAATAAAGCCAGAATTAGTGCCTGTTGAAAAACTACATTTAATAGATATCCATTGGCATAACCAATAGCTTTTAATGTGGCATAGGCAATAAATTGAGTGGCAATATTACTGTAGAGAATTTGATAAACTATCACTACACCTACAACAGAAGCCATTGTTAACATTAAGTTGAGAATAAAACCAATGGGTGTTCTAGAAGCCCAGTATTGTTTCTCAAAATCTATGAATTGTTGACGTGTAAAAATTTGGATATCATTAGGTAAACTGGCGCGGAGTTTTTCTAAAACTTGTTGAGGAATAAAACCCGGTTTAAGTTTAATAATACCCACATCTATTTTTTCTGCGGGGCGAAGATTGGGGTTTATTCTCAAGAAAGTTGAGTCACTAACAATTAAGTTACCATCTACACCAAAGGAAGGACCCAAACTAAATAAACCACCGACTCTAACCCGATATCCTTGGAGTGAATCAAAGGAAAATATTTCAATTCTCTGCTCTGTTTCTCCCTGGTTAAATCTTTCTGCAATTGGACCAAATTCGGGGCGTGAATCCCGGTCAAATAACATAACATCAGGAATTTTCAATTTATCTAAATTTTGTTGGACTTCGGGAATATTCATCACTGGTCTACCTGGGTCAAAACCAATGACATAAATTGAATATTTTTCTCCAGAAACGGGGTTTTTTAATTTAGCAAATTGCAAATACATGGGGCTAACAGATTCAACACCTTCAAACCCCAATGTTTGATATAAACGATTACGAGAAAAACTTTGATTAGAGGTCAAAGATTTGTATTGAGAACTGACAAGAAATAAATCACCTTTGAGGTTTTGATGTACTGCTGTAGCACTAGAATAAAGAGCATCTTGGAAACCAAGTTGTATAAACATGAGCAGCACAATAAAGGCAATTCCCGCTACAGCTACCATAAAACGTACTTTTTGCTGGGCTAATTGTAGCCATGCTAAAGGAATTTTAAAATTCATAAATTTAGTTATTGGTCATTAGTTATTAGTCATTAGTCATTAGTCATTAGTTATTAGTGATTACTTTTTACCATTGACTGTTTACTGAACTAAATTTGAATAGATACGTCTACTTGTAAATTCGTGAAGCGAGAGACTTTTTGACTATCTTCAGGCTTATCAACAGATATTTTTACTTCAACAATTCTGCGGTCTGTATCAGAGTTAGGACTAATACTAAAGATGCTTTGTTTGTCAATTTGCCAACCTATTTCTTTGACAGTTCCTTGTACTTTACCTGTAAATGCAGCACTGGTAATAAATGCTGTTTGACCAACACGTACTTTTTGAATATCTGTTTGATAAACTTCAGCAATGACATTCATAGTTGTAGTATTACCAAGTTCTGCAAACCCAGAAGTAGCAATTACTTCTCCATTTTTGGCATGAATTTTTAAAACTCTGGCATCTATGGGAGATTTAATGTATGTTAATTCGTGATCTGCTTTTGCTTGTTGAATGGCAGTTTCTGCACTTTTGACTTCACTTTCTGCTAGGGCGATATCTACACTACGAACTTCTTTAATACTATTTAACCTAGCTTTGGCTTCTTGTATTTGATCTTGGATGGTGTTTTTAGTTCTAGTTAGAGTTGCTTTGGCTTCTGTTAATTGTTGTTGAGTGGTTTTTAATTGCAATGCTTTAGTATCAGCAATAGAGGCAGAAACAGCACCATCTTTGTATAATTTCTGATAGCGATCACTTTCTTTTTGGGCATTATCTAATTCAGCTTGAATACGGTTAATTGTTGCAGTTTGCGCGGCAATTTCACCTTGTAATTGTGAATTTAATCGGGTAATTGTTGCTTGTTGGGCGTTAATATCTCCGGGTTTAGCTCCAGCTTTTACCTGTGCTAATTTAGCTTTAGCT
Organism: Nostocales cyanobacterium; assembly: GCA_004292695.1. Lineage (GTDB taxonomy): Bacteria > Cyanobacteriota > Cyanobacteriia > Cyanobacteriales > Nostocaceae > Okeanomitos. Next base: position 7,778 of record RDXV01000024.1, read on the forward strand.
ACTAATAATTTATCAAAGGCTTGTTTGATTGCAGCCTGAGAGCGATTATAGTTTTCTAAATAAGCTAATGTTTGCCCAGCTTTTACTTCGTCTCCTTCTTCAACTAATAGTTTTTCTACACGCACACCATTAATAGAGTTAGGTGCAGATAAATGGGTAATTTCGCCCTGGGGTTGTAAACGTCCTAATGCTGTTACAGCAAGTTTTACTGGTGTAGGTTCAAGAGAGGAAACTTTTGAGGAAGAAATAAAACTAGGAGGTTTATTTTTTAGTTGAGAAAAACTATAAAAGGATGCTAAACCTGCGGTGAGAGCAACGGAAACTGCTAATAAAATTTTCCATTTTTTAGCAGAAATTTTCAATAATTGGCTTTCTTTATCTACTGCCATAATCTTATTCCCATGCTTTTGTAAATTAGGGATACTTGTAATAGAAATGTGACGAAATTATCAGTTGATTACCTAAGTAATTATTCCTCTTTCATGAACATTTGAGGGTGGAGATAACTTACATCATTTGTGTATGAATTGTTCTGATGTTTTGAGTTTGCTATTGATTGGTAATCAGTTAATAGATGACTTGAAGATGAATGTAAGTTTTACTTTAGTTTAGTTTTAACCTAAATCAGAATGATGTGAAGTAACGTCAAATACAGTCAAGCTCATGAAAAATATTGGTTTCCAGATATGATGATTTGCTGATGTAGAGTTTTGGAAACATAAATAATTTCAACTGTAATTTTGACAAAAATATTTAATTATGTCAACCACGTTATCGAGATGAAATACTCTGATATTTATTATTAAATTTCTACTCAAACTCATCCATAACCTATTTTTTATGACAAATACTACCTTAACAACTCATAGATTTTCTATTAAATCTGTATTTATTTTGGCAAATGTTGCTATTTTCAGTCAAAATATCCAGGTTTCATTACATAATTACTATTGTTAATACTAAAAAATCAGCTAATTATGTTGATACTATTACATCGGCTAAATTAATGTTTGCTTTATAAGTAACTACTTTCTCTGACAATCTGGGTTATCTTATAAATCCATCAAAAACTTGTAATAAATTATGATGTTTTCCTGAGATCAAAGATATTTATGTTCACCACAACTATCTGTGTATTTAATGTTTTGTAATTGGGTAGACAACTGATTCATTAATCCAAATTCTAAAGGGTAAAACTATTGTGATACACGTAATTGACAACCAACTAACTATGGGTATTTTAGTCAAATACGATACGAGGATATTAGTAAGAAATAGAAAATTAAGTTTATTAGCTAATAATATTTTTTATAAACTTACTTGCAGTGAACTATTCAAGTTAGAAAAATCATGCTAGTCTTTTTATTAATTCAGCATTTACAAGTCGCAAGGTAATCATTCTATTTATTGACTTTCTGAGAGAAGAAATACTCGAAACTGATAATTGTGGAAATAAAAATCAGCTTGTTTAAGTATTTTTTCATGTCAACTAAATGAGTTAAAGGAGATATAATTTTTGTAATGATTTTGTCAGCTTTTATTACTTGAATGTCATAAAATATATTATCCTGGATGGTGAAACTGGCTATGGTATTTATCAAAGGAGAGAACGTTATAATTAACACCAATTACGTTTCTGCTTCCAAGCTAGATCATCCTCATGGTGTAGGGAAGAGATATACATGACTAATTTTAGCGATGCTCCAAATATTTTTTCTAATGAAATCAAATTAAGGTGAATATTTACCATGATTTGAGAATTAAATTACCTAGCTGCAATTATTTAACCAGTTGTAGTTTTTGTGTCAGATGTTTTTAATTATGCGGTTAAAATTTATTTGTATGTTTTTTATCCGCATTGCACCATAAAGTTACCAATAAAACAACCAAATGAAAGACAACCTTGTATAGTAGATTTACAAGCTTACAGTGTCACTAACTTTTCATCAATACACCAACAATGATATGTAAGAATTCAGCAAATTTGGTAAATTACTGGATTATCAAATGAATGATTTTGCTGTCAGTATTCAAAGTGAAAATGCTGGCAAATGAATACTTACAATGGCAACTATTTAGACAATAAATCAAGGCAGTGTTTACTATGTAGTATTGATGAATAAAACCAGATTTCTTACACAGCTATATTCAATAATTGTGGAAAGAATGAATAGATTGATTATTTATTTAGAAGCCACAGAACTTACTGTAGCTAAACAATTTACAGTCCTCAAAATTACTCTGTGCCATGATATCTGCTGATTCAATTAATACTGCCTTGGCAGAGTTGGAGAACCTTATTAATAGTTGTGAACAGGATTTGATTAAGTTTATAGAGGAAAAAAAGATGAATTCAGGAAAGCAAATCTCAACCAACAAAGTTAATAGACAACTGCAACAAAACCCTATCGCAATTGTAGGTATGGCTTCTTTGTTACCCGAAGCTAGAAACCTCCGTCAATATTGGGAAAATATTGTTAGTAAAAAAGATTGTATTACTGATGTTCCCGAATCCCATTGGAGTGTTAAAGATTACTATGATCCTAACCCCAGAACTCCAGAGGATAAAACCTATTGTAAACGGGGCGGTTTTATTCCTGAAGTTGATTTTAACCCAATGGAATTTGGTATTCCTCCCAGCATTTTAGAAGTGACAGATGTATCGCAACTATTAAGTTTAGTAGTTGCAAAAGAAGCGATGGAAGATGCTGGTTATGGGGAAAATCGTGATTTTAACCGCGAGAATGTAGGGGTGATTTTAGGTGTAGCAATGGCTAAACAATTGGGGATGCCATTGTCAGCTAGATTGGAATATCCTGTATGGGAAAAAGTTTTAAAAAGTAGCGGTTTATCTGATGAAGATGCTCAGAAAATCGTTAACAAAATCAAGAGTGCTTATGTGAAATGGGATGAAAACGCCTTCCCTGGAATGTTAGCTAATGTGGTGGCTGGGAGAATTGCTAACCGCCTCAATTTTGGGGGTATGAATTGCGTTGTTGATGCTGCTTGTGCTAGTTCCTTTGGTGCTTTGAAAATGGCTATTAGTGAATTAGTAGAACACCGCAGCGATATGATGCTAACTGGTGGTGTAGATACCGATAACACCATCATGGCTTATATTTCTTTTAGTAAAACTCCTGCTGTTTCTCCTAGCGAAAATGTCAAACCTTTTGATGCTAAATCCGATGGGATGATGTTAGGTGAAGGTATCGCTATGTTGGTAATAAAACGCCTGGAAGATGCTGTTAAAGATGGTGATAAAATCTATGCAGTAATTAAGGGTATTGGTACTTCTAGCGATGGACGCTATAAGAGTATTTATGCACCAAGAAAAGAGGGGCAAGTTAAAGCCTTAGAACGGGCTTATGATGATGCTGGTTTTTCCCCTGCAACTGTGGGTTTAATGGAAGCACATGGTACGGGTACAATGGCTGGAGATCCTACAGAATTCGGCTCTTTGCGGGATTTCTTAAATAAATATGATGACAAAAAACAACATATTGCTTTAGGTAGTGTAAAGTCCCAAATTGGTCATACAAAAGCTGCTGCTGGTGCTGCTAGTTTAGTAAAAACTGCCTTAGCTTTACACCATAAAATTCTGCCTCCAACTATCAATATTACTGAACCAAATCCCAAGTTAGATATTGAAAATTCTGCCTTTTATTTAAACACTGAAACTAGACCTTGGATACGTGCAGAAGGTGATACACCTAGACGGGCAGGGGTAAGTTCCTTTGGTTTTGGTGGTACTAACTATCATGTGGTGTTGGAAGAATACAACGCAGAACAAAAACAACCTTATCGTTTACATCATACCCCTAGTGAAGTGTTATTATTTGCTGAAAATAATGCAGATTTAATCGCTAAGTTAGAGGCAACATTTAATAATTTGCAGTCTAATGATAGTGATAGATATTATTCCCAATTGGTTTTAGCATCTCAGTCAGTAACTATCCCTCAAACAGCGGCTAGAATTGGCTTTGTAGCTGAGAATAAAGAAGAGGCTTGTAAGTTACTCAAAGTTAGTATTGACTTACTGAAAAATAAACCATCTTCTCCATCATGGGAACATCCCCAAGGTATTTATTACCGTGCAATGGGAATGGAATTAAAAGGAAAAGTTGTTGCTTTATTCTCTGGTCAAGGTTCTCAATACCTAGAAATGGGTAGAGAAGCGGTGATGAATTTCCCTGCTTTAAGAAGAATGTATGGGGCGATGGATGGGTTGTTAATTAAAGATAATTTACAGCCTATTTCGGAAGTTGTTTTCCCCCATCCAACTTTTAATGAAACTGAGAAAAAAGCTCAAATTGCTGCTTTGCAAAGAACCGAATATGCACAACCGGCGATAGGTGTTTTTAGTGCAGGTTTGTATTCAATTTTCCAACAAGCTGGGTTTCAATCAGATTTTACCGCTGGACATAGTTTTGGTGAATTGACCGCTTTGTGGGCGGCAGGAGTGCTGACTGAGGAAGATTATTTGTACTTGGTTAAGTCTAGGGGGCAAGCGATGGCTGCACCACAGGACCCTGACCATGATGCAGGTAGTATGTTAGCGGTGAAGGAAGATATCAGCAAAGTAGAGGCTGTATTAAAAAGTTTCCCACAAATTGCGATCGCTAATTTCAATTCTCCTACTCAAGTTGTCTTAGCTGGACCAACTGCGGAAATTCAGAAAATTAACAAGCAGTTTCAAGAGTTGGGATACAGTGCCATACCTTTACCTGTTTCCGCTGCTTTCCACACTCCTTTAATTGCATTTGCACAAAAATCTTTTGCAATTGCTACTAAGTCTGTACACTTTAAAAATCCTCAAGTACCTGTTTTCAGTAACGTTACTGGGAAACAATATCCCCAAGAAGCATCAGCAATTCAAAAAATCTTAGAAAGTCATCTTTCTAGCTCTGTTAACTTTAAGCAAGAGATAGAAAATATCTATGCTGCTGGTGGTTATTGCTTCGTAGAATTTGGACCCAAACGAATTCTTAGTAATTTGGTCAAAGATATTTTAGGTGAACGTCCCCATATTACTGTATCTCTCAACCCTAGCACGAAAAAAGATAGTGATCGTTCATTGAGAGAAGCAGCAATACAACTACGAGTAATTGGTATGGAGTTAGATAAACTCGATCCCTATCAACTCACAGAAAAGTTACCGGAAGTTGCTCCTAAAAAAGCATTAAATTACAAATTAAAAGGCATTAACTATGTTTCTGAAAAAACTAAAAATGCCTTTAATGAAGCACTCAATAATGGATTCAAAATCTCCGGTTTAGAACAGCAAAAACAGTTACCAATTCCTGAGTCTAAACCTACAGAAATTCAAGAATCTAAAACCTTAGAAATCCAAAAACCAACAACCTCCGTAATTCCTAACGGAAATGGTAATGGAAACGGAAATGGCAATGGAAACGGTAACAAGAAAAACCCTGTCATTACTTCTTTGCAAACAATTTCTCCGATGAATTCTGCTACAGCTATAAATTCCAACCCAGCAACCAAAGAAATATTACCTACAGTCAGCCAAACTGCCATTGTAGAGCGTCTAGGAGGGAAGATGTCAACACCAGAACAAAATACCAACTTCCAACAGGTTTTAGAAAGTTTAGAAAACCTCCTGAACCAATTTCAAAATAACCAAAGTGATAACTTACAAATTCATGTCACTTATCTAAGTCATCAAATGGAATATGCCAAAACATTTTTCCAATTGATGCAGCAACAAAACCAAATACTTATTAATAGTGATTCTTCAGAAACTAGCCAAATTAAACAAGTGGTGATGGAAAGTTTCGAGCGGAGCATGATGCAGTTTCATAACCAACAATCTGAAACTCTACGCATTCATGAACAATATCTACAAAAACAAGTAGAATATACCAAAAACTTTTTCCAACTCATTCAACAAGAATACTCTTTACTCATAGAAGGTAAAGAAACCACATCCCCAGTAATTCCCCCCCAATTTACTGAAACCCACACCCAAAACTTACGGGAATTAGTTCCACCAACCCCAGAACCAACTATTACAGAAATGGTAGTTCCTCCTACTCCTGAAATAGTGGAAACTCCAGAACCTGTAAAAGTAGAAGTTCCTGCTCAAAAAATTCCTGAACCAGTTCTAGAAAAACAACCAGAACCCGTAGCACAGGTAGAAGCATTAGCTTTAACTACTCAACCTACAAACAGCGGAGTTGATATTAAAGAACTAGGTCAAAATCTCCTTTCAATTACTAGCGAAAAAACTGGTTATCCCATCGAAATGCTAGAATTTGACATGGACATGGAAGCAGACTTAGGTATTGACTCCATCAAACGAGTAGAAATACTAGGTGGATTGCAAGAATTATACCCTAATTTGCCCAAACCTAATTTAGAAGAACTAGCAGAAAAACGCACCATTGGTCAAATTGTTGAGTATCTAGAAAAACAAGCTGGTAGTAACAGCCCTGTTGAAAAAGAAGTAACACAACTGCCAGAAGCAGCACAGGTGACAGCGGAAGTCAAACCAGAGTTAATAGTTACTTCCCAGTTACCCCTACCAGAACCGGAAACCGTCAGCGACGAATACGCCAACATTGCCCAAACCCTGTTAAACATCACCAGTGAAAAAACAGGCTACCCAGTCGAGATGTTAGAACTAGACATGGACATGGAAGCCGACCTGGGGATAGACTCCATCAAACGAGTAGAAATACTGGGAGCGATGCAGGAAACGTATCCTAATTTACCAAAACCAAATATAGAGGAACTGGGCGACCTACGGACAATTGGACAGATAGTTAACTACCTCCAGCAACTGGTGGCGGGTGAAAAAAAAAAGCCTGATACTGACTCGATAAACGCAGACATCGCCCCCCAAGTGGTGGACTTAACCCCTCCACCACCAGCAGACCCAAACCTTCCCCGTCGTCCTGCCAAGCTGAAAACCTTACCCAGACCTGATTTTTGGGAATGCCAACTACCAGAGGGACACATTAGTTTAATTACTGATGATGGCTCTCTTAATACCACCAAACTAGCGCACGCACTCATAGAAAAGGGTTGGAAGGTGGTAGTGTTGAGCTTCCCTCAATCATTAATTCCTGATAGCGAGTCACCATTACCCCCAGGAGTTACCCGCCTCACCTTGGCAAATATGAGTGAAGAACATCTGCAATTACTCCTACAAAGTATCAGCATTCAACACGGAAAAATTGGGTCATTCATTCACTTACACCCACAATTGACAACTCCAAAACTGGGTTATTCAGAAGCAGAAAAAGCGATTGTTAAACACATCTTTTTGATAGCAAAACACTTGAAACAATCCTTAAACACAGCAGCAGAATTACCAGGAAGAGTTAGCTTTTGTACAGTTGCCCATCTTGACGGTGCATTTGGATTAAACCACACAGAAAACTTCGGAATTATCGGTGCTGGATTATTTGGATTAACCAAAAGTTTAAGATGGGAATGGCCAAAAGTCTTCTTGAGAGCAATTGATTTAAGTCCCGCTTTAGACCCACATCAATCAGCAGAATATATAGTTGCTGAATTGCATGATTCTAACCGATATATTGGGGAAGTTGGTTATAGCGAAAAAGGCAGAGTTACCCTCATTGCTAAAACCGAATAAATCAAAAGGTGGGCAATTGCCCACCACAAAGAAATCGTATTTCGCGCCAAGGTACAAAGGAACAAAGACGCAAAGGTAAATATTACTGATTTCCTAAATACCTCTATTATTTTCTTCTTCTTCTCTCTTCTTCCTTCGCGTCCTTCGTGGTTCAATAAATCTTCTCTCTGCGCCTCTGCGTGAGAAAAATCAAATATATTCAACCCCAAGAAACGGCAAAATTTTAAATTCTAAATTTTTTTAACTTATCACCGAGGAATTATGACAGCAACATTGCAAATTAGCCCATCATCTGTTTTCGTTGTCAGTGGTGGAGCAAAGGGAATCACTGCACAATGTACAATCAAACTAGCACAAAACCAACCTTGTAAATTTATCCTTTTAGGTCGTTCAGAAATTGCCGAAGAACCAGAATATGCTATTGGTTATTTAGAAGAACCAGCATTAAAAAAACGCATCATGGAAAACCTAATTTCTCAAGGTGAAAAACCAACACCCATGATGGTACAAAAAATATTTAATCAGATAAATTCTAGCCGAGAAATTAAAAAAACATTAGCAGCAATAACCGCCACAGGTGCAGAGGTTGAATATGTCAGCGTTGATGTTACTGATACCTTCGCATTAAAGGAAAAATTAGATAGTGTTGCTCAAAAATTTGGGCATATTACAGGCATTATTCACGGTGCTGGCAACTTAGCAGATAAACTAATTGAAAAGAAAACCTCAGAAGATTTTGAAAAGGTTTACACTGCCAAAGTTCAAGGATTACAAAACTTACTTAATTGTATAAATCCTCAGCAGTTACAACATTTAGTTTTGTTTTCTTCTGTGACAGGTTTTTATGGCAATATTGGTCAAAGTGATTATGCCATAGCTAACGAAATTCTCAATAAATCCGCCCATCAATTTAAAAAACACTACCCTAATTCTCATGTAGTTGCTATTAACTGGGGTGGTTGGGATAGTGGCATGGTGACACCACAACTGAAAAAAGCATTTGCTGAAAGAGGAATTGATATAATTCCCGTAGAAATTGGTACACAGATGTTAGTAAATGAACTACATCCTGCCTTTACAAATCAATCGCAAGTGGTAATTGGTAGCCCCATGAATTTACCACCCACACCCCTAGAAAGTGAACTCAAAAGTTATCGCATCCGTAGACGGATGACATTAGCAGAAAACCCATTTTTATACGACCATACTATTGCCGATGTGCAAGTTTTACCCGCCACTTGCGCCATGTCATGGATGATTCATGCCTGTGAAGAAATTTACCCAGGATATCGTTACTTAAACTGTCGAGAATTTAAGGTATTAAAGGGAATATCTTTTAATTCTACTTTGGCAGATGAGTATATTTTAGAAATTCAAGAACTTTCCAAAAACAGCGGGGAATTTATAGATTTTCAAACTAAAATACTCAGTAAAAATGCTCAAGGCAAAACACACTTTCATTTCTCTGCTATTATTAGAGTAGTGGGTAAAATGCCAGAAGCACCTATTTATGAATCTCTGAATCTCACAGAAGATAATATTATTACCACCACAGGTAAAGGATTTTATCAAAATGGTGAATCATCCCTATTTCATGGTCCTGCTTTCCAAGAAATTACTAGGGTTTTAAATGTTAATCCTAATAAAATTACGGTTGAGTGTTGCTGGCCAGAAATATCTGAACAAGCACAAGGACAATTTCCAGTTAAATGGCATAATCCCTATACTACAGATATTAGTACCCAATCATTATGGATTTGGTTAAATCACTTTCATCAAGAAGTATGTTTACCAGGACAATTAACCTATTCAGAACAATTTTTAACAGTTCCTTGTAGTTCACCATTTTATGTTTCTTGTGAAATTGAAAACAAGACAGATACAGGTGTAACAGCCAATTTTATTTTACACAGTAAAGAAGGACAAATTTACTCCCGCATTTTAGGAGCAAAAGCAGTTATCTGGCCGATGAAAATGTTAAACAAGAAGTAGGTAATTGGTAACTGGTAATTGGTAATTGGTAATTGAAAAACCACGTTTGGGGGAATCGCGTAAATCCTAAAAAAACATGAGGGAATTAAATTAAAGAATTAATTCTACATTCTTAATTCTTAATTCTCTCTTACCCCAATGAGGATTTCAAAAGTGGAAAAAATAGCCATCATAGGATTATCTTGTCTCTTTCCAGATGCACAAAATCCTGAGCAATTTTGGCAGAATCTCAGCGCGGAAAAAGAATCAACTGCGGATATTAGCGTAACCGAATTAGGTTTAGACCCTAGCATATTTTATGATACTACCAAAGGTAAACCGGAAAAATTCTACTTTTTAAAAGGTGGATTTATTCGTAACTTTGACTTTAACCCCAAGGAATATAATTTACCAGGGGAATTTGTACAAAGTCTGGATAATACCTTTAAGTGGTCACTATATACAGCTAAACAAGCAATCATTAATAGTGGCTATTGGGGAAATGAATCTGCACTCTCTCAATGTGGCGTAATTTTAGGAACTCTTGCTTTACCAACGAAAGCATCAAATCAATTATTTGCCCCTATTTATCAGCAAACAATAGAACCGGCAATTAGTGAACTTTTACAGGAAAAAGATTTCCGTTTAGGGGGAACATTAACCGCTGCTAAAGCCTCTCCCTATAATGCGATGATTTCCGGTTTACCTGCTGCCATTATTTCCCGTGCTTTCGCACTTTCTCACAATCATTTCTGTATAGATGCTGCCTGTTCATCATCATTTTATGCCATTAAATTAGCATCCCATTACTTACAATCTGGTAAAGCAGATTTAATGTTAGCTGGTGCTATTAGTTGTTCAGACCCATTATTTTTAAGAATGTTATTTTCTGGAATTCAAGGATATCCAGATAATGGCATTAGTCGCCCTCTAGATAAGACATCACGGGGCTTAATTACCTCCGAAGGCATAGGGATGGTAATGTTAAAAAGATATAGTGATGCTGTCAGAGATGGTGATAAAATCTTGGCAACTATTTGTGGTAATGGTTTATCAAATGATGGTAAAGGTAAACATCTTCTCAGTCCTAATGCTCAAGGACAAATGACCGCCTATCAAAGAGCTTTTGACGAGGCAAAACTTGACCCTAAAATCATTAATTATTTAGAGTGCCACGCTACTGGCACTTTGTTGGGAGACACCACAGAAGCAAATTCTATTCAAGGTTTTTTTGGCAAAAATCAAGCCAACCCATTAATAGGTTCAACGAAAAATAATGTCGGACATTTGCTAGTTGCTGCTGGCATGGTAGGGATAACTAAGACAATTTTGAGTATGTCTCATAACGTTATTCCGGCAACTATTAATGTTAATGAACCAATGGGTTGTGAAGATAATGTTGTTGCACCACAAAACATTGTCAGAACTGCTACACCTTGGACAGATAAAGAAACTAAATATGTTGGTTTAAGTGCTTTTGGATTTGGTGGTACAAACTCTCATTTAATTCTTGAAAAAGGGGAAGTCAGATAATGAATAATCAAGCAAAAATGGCGATTGTGGGCATGGATGCCTTCTTTGGAGAGTGTGATGGTTTAGATGCTTTTGAAAGTAGTATTTATGATGGTAAACAACATTTTATTCCTCTTCCTGAACAAAGATGGCAAGGAATTAATGAACAGGAAAAATTACTTAAAGAGTACGGTTTAGAAACAGGAACAGCACCCAACGGCGCGTACATTCAAGATTTTGAAATTGACACTTTAGCTTATAAAATTCCCCCCAATGAGGTTGATAAACTCAATCCTCAGCAGACTTTATTATTAAAAGTTTGTGATCGCGCCCTCAAAGATGGTAACATTCAACCTAATAGTAACGTAGCAGTAATTATCGCTGCCGACACAGAATTATCTGTACACAAACTACAACAACGGTGGAATTCATCTTGGCAAATCAAAGATGGTTTAAATGCTGCTGAAATTGCCTTACCACCAGAAAAAATTGCCCAATTAGAAAACATTGTTCAAGATAGTATTCATCATCAAGTAGATATTGGTGAATATATTAGTTATGTTGCCAATATCATGGCTAGTCGTGTATCTTCCCTGTGGAATTTTTCTGGACCATCTTTCACCATTAGCGCAGTAGAAACTGCTACTTTTAAAGCCTTAGAATTAGCAGAAATGCTATTAGCAACTAACGAAGTAGAAGCGGTAGTTGTCGGTGCTGTTGACTTAGCGGGTGGAGTAGAAAATGTCTTATTAAGAAGTCAATTTGGTAAATTAAATACAGGAATAAATACCCTCAGTTTTGACCAAAATGCCAACGGTTGGAACGTGGGAGAAGGTGCAGGGGCAGTAGTTTTGCAAAGACATGATACCGCATTGCAGAATAACCAGCGCATATATGCAGTAATTGATGGTTTAAGTATCGGGCAATCTCGCTCTATGGCCATAGATGCAGATACCATCAGCCAAGTCTGCAAACAGACATTTAAACAAGCTGGTATTACCCCCCAGGAAATCAACTATTTAGAAGTCTGCGGTAGCGGTATATCCACAGAGGATGAAGCAGAAATTCAAGGAATGTTACAGGCTTATCCATCCGTAGGCGATGGTTTACACTGTGCCATTGGTAGCGTTAAAGCTAATATTGGTCATACTTTTGTAGCTTCTGGTATTGCCAGTTTAATTAAAACTGCCCTCAGTCTCTACTATAAATATATACCAGCCACCCCGAATTGGTCTGGTGTGAAAACACCGCAAGTATGGGAAGGGAGTCCTTTCTATGTTGCTACGGAGTCACGGCCTTGGTTTTTACAAAAAGAGGTAAAATGTCGAATTTCTGCCATCAATAGTATAGGTTGTGATGGTTCATTTGCTCATGTAATTTTATCAGAAGAAACTCAACAAGAAGAACGCCAAAGCAGATATTTAGAATCACGTCCTTATCATCTTTTCCCCATTCCTGGAAACGATGAAACCAGCTTATTAACGGCATTAAATCGCCTAGAAAAAACCATTGAAAATGCCGAATGTATGGCTACAGTTGCCAGTCAAACATTTAGCGAATATCAAAAAAATACCGCTTCTCAATATCTATTATCTATCACCGGGCGTAACCAGCAAGAAATCCTTAAACAAATCAACTCCGCTAAAAAAGGTGTAACTAATGCCTTCATAAATGGTAAAGATTGGCTAACTCCTGTTGGTAGTTATTTCACACCTAAACCATTAGGAAAAAATGGAGAAATAGCCTTTGTTTATCCCGCTGCTGTCAATACTTATGTAGGTATTGGTAGAACATTATTCCGGTTATTTCCTAAAGCCTTCGATGACGTAATTATTAAAAGTCTGTACAAACGAGCAGCAGATGTAGAAAAGTTAGTATTTCCCCGCAACTTGAAAAAACTAACTACCAGGGAATTAGAAACATTAGAAAAGAAATTGTTAGATGATTCCCTGGCTATGTTTGAAGCAGAAATGCTCTTTACCAGATTTATCACCACCATCATTAGCGAAGACTTTAAAATTCAACCCAAATATATCTTTGGATACAGTTTAGGTGAAACCAGTATGATGGTTGCCCAAGGAGTTTGGAGCGACTTTTATCAAGGAAGTAATACCTTTAACTCTTCATCATTATTTAGTGAGAGATTATCAGGACAAAAAAATGCAGTTAGAGAGTATTGGGGAATAACAAAAACATCTGATAATCATGGAAAAAACCTGTGGGTAAACTATGTTTTAATGGCAACACCTGAGCAAGTTAGAGAAGTTTTAAAAACAGAAAAACGGGTTTATCTCACCCAAATTAACACCCCAGAAGAAGTATTAATTGCCGGTGAACCATTAGCCTGTGAACAAGTAATTAAAAAACTCGGATGTAACGCTTTTCCTGCACCATTTGACCATGTAATTCACGCCCCAGCAATGGAGTCAGAATATCCAGAACTATTCCGACTCAACAACTTACCAGCCCAAAAAATCCCCGGAGTTACCTGTTATTCCGCCGCAGAATATCAACCAATCACCTTAGAAAGTGAAACAATTGCCCATAATATTGCCAAAGGATTATGTCAACAATTAGACTTTCCCCGCTTAGTAAATCGAGTATATAAAGACGGTGCAAAAGTATTTATTGAAGCAGGAGCAGGAGGCATTTGTTCACGGTGGATAGATAAAATTTTGGGAAATCAAGAACACATTACCGTATCATTAAATCGTCGGGGTATAGATGACCATACATCAATAGTCAAAGCTTTAGCAAAACTGCTCAGTCATGGAGTAAAATTAGACATTTCACACCTATATAACTTGCAACTAGCAACAACAAAAAATCACAAAGCTACACTCAGAAAAGTAACCCTTGGTGGTAAATCTATCACTGCGGAAATACTCAAACCAGAACACCGTCAAATCTTCCAAACAGATACCAATAAAAAAGCAGAAGCAACCACAAACCACCAAGAGTATAAACAAGAGCATCAAATTATTAACTCACTCAAACCAGCTTATCAAATTCAACCAGAAAGTATTTACTCACAACCAGAAAAACCGGTTACAAAACCGCTCATGGATAACCGTTTAAAATCTGAAAAACCACTAAACTCTTCAGAATTACCTTGCACCCAAAAACCAGCAACACTGACATATAAACTACAAATGAACGATTTAAAAATAGAGCAGTATCAAAAACTGACCAACAACAACGCCAAATTAACAAAAGCACACACCAACTTCTTAGAAGCAAGAAAAGACTTCAGTCAACAAATGAGCGAAATAATTCAAATGCAACTAGCTTGCGCTCAAAACCTACTGCAAAAAGAGAAATAACAGCAATTTCAATAATGTTGACAACAGATATTTAATAGGTAAGGGTTTAGTCTCCTTACCCCATCAAAATAGTTGTCTTATTTATTGAACAATCAAAAATTTTCAATTCTTACTCTCTGCAACTTTGCAGGAGAATGTAATTCCAAAACCTACTAACACTGAGTAACTAAGGAAAAACCTACCGTGACAACATTCAATACGGTACTCAACAAACCCCATAATGGACTCATATTCTCCAACTTTTCCCAACTTCAAACCCAAACTTGGAGAGGAGGAATAGAATGTATCGCATTTGAACAAAACGCCATCAAAGAAAAATTACTCACCCTAGAAAAACCCTGTCATATAGTTAAAATAGCAGGTAACATTGGTGCAACAAATGATGGATATTTAACCCCAAATAACAATATTCAATCTGAAGCTACAGAACTATTAATATCACTGCCAGCATTAAGCATACAACAATTTGGCGACACTAATTTTCTTAAAGACCATCAAGTTAAATTTGCCTACATGACAGGTGCAATGGCGGGTGGAATTGCATCAGAAGAGATGATAATTGCTCTGGGAAAACAGCAAATTTTAGGTTCTTTTGGTGCTGGTGGTTTACCTCCAGAAAGACTAGAAACAGCTATTAAAAATATCCAAGCTGCTCTACCAAATGGTCCTTATTGTTTTAACTTAATTCACAGTCCTAATGAACTATCCATAGAAAGAAAAGCTGTAGAATTATATCTCAAATATGGCGTTACTACCGTAGAAGCATCTGCATTTTTAGACTTAACTCCTAATATTGTTTATTATCGCATTGCCGGATTAAGTTTAAACTCTAATCATCAAATAGAAATTAAAAATAAAGTCATTGCCAAAATTTCTCGGCGGGAAGTTGCCACCAAATTTATGCAGCCACCCCCAGAAAAAATGGTTAAGGAATTACTGGAACAAGGACTAATTACGGAACTACAAGCTACATTAGCCAGCAAAATTTCTATGGCTGATGATATTACTGTAGAAGCTGATTCTGGTGGTCATACAGATAATCGTCCTCTGGTATGTTTACTACCTTCAATTGTTAGTTTAAGGGACGAAATTCAAGCTAAATATAATTACGAAAAACCCATAAGAATTGGAGTTGCTGGAGGAATTAGTACACCGGAATCAGCCCTAGCTGCTTTTATGATGGGTGCAGCTTATATTGTTACTGGTTCTGTCAATCAATCCTGTATTGAATCGGGTGCTTGTGCATATACCAAAAAACTATTAGCACAGGCAGAAATGGCGGATATGATGATGGCACCAGCAGCTGATATGTTTGAAATGGGAGTTAAATTACAAGTCTTAAAACGGGGAACAATGTTTCCCATGCGGGCGCAAAAACTCTATGAATTATACCGTACTTATGACTCCATTGAAGATATTCCTGTAGCGGAAAGAGAGAAGTTAGAAAAACAAATCTTCCGTAAAACTATCGCCGAAGTTTGGGAGGGAACAGCCGCCTATTTATCACAGAAAAACCCAGAAAAATTGGGTAAAGCTGTGAATAATCCTAAACTAAAAATGGCGTTAATTTTTCGTTGGTATTTAGGTTTATCTTCCCGATGGTCTAGTAGTGGTGAAAAAGGTAGAGAAGTAGATTATCAAATTTGGTGCGGTCCTGCTATGGGCAGTTTTAACGACTGGGTGCGTGGTACTTATTTAGCAGCACCTGAAAACCGTCATGTTGTTGATGTTGCCCATCACATTATGTTAGGAACTGCCTTTTTATATCGTATTCAAAACTTAAAGTTTCAGGGTTTACAACTGCCTAGTTTCTATAGTCAATATCGCCCAGTTAATCCTACATTGGAGATGTAAAAATGAGTTTAAAAACTACCTATTCTGCTGTACAAATTCAAGAGTTTATGGTGTCTAATTTGGCAGAAGTGCTAGAGACAACACCGGAAGAAATAGATGTCAATGAACATTTAGAAAATTATGGTTTGGACTCTGCCCAAGCTATGGTAATTATTAGTAAGTTGGAAAATTTACTAGGTTTTAAACCTTCTCCTGTGTTGTTGTGGCACTATCCCACAATTGCCAAACTTGCTCAACGTTTATCAGAAGAAAATCCAGGTAAATCTAGTACAGAAGAAAGTAAGATTGTAGCACCATTTTTAGATTTAGGTGCAGAAGTTGTATTAGATGCCAATATTATCCCAATGGGTAATAATAAAATTGATGTTACTAATCCCAAGAACATCTTTTTAACAGGGGGGACTGGTTATCTAGGTGCATTTATTATCAAGGAATTGTTAGCAGAAACCCAAGCAAATATTTACTGTTTGGTACGTGCAAATAATGTCACAGAAGCCAAAAGTAAATTAGAAAAAAACCTCCAGCAATATGCAATTTGGGATGATAAATATAGTCAAAGAATCATTCCAGTTGTCGGTGATTTAGCCCAACCACTTTTAGGGATTAGTGAATCAGAATTTACAGAATTATCTACTAACATTGACACCATTTATCACAGTGCTGCTTTGCTGAATTATGTTTATCCTTATTCAGCATTAAAAACAGCTAATGTGTTAGGAACTCAGGAAGTTATTAGGTTAGCTTGCCAGAACAAAATTAAACCTTTACATTACGTTTCTAGTGTGGCTGTTTTTGAATCTAATGCTTACGCTGGTAAGGTAGTTAAAGAACAGGATAGTTTTGATGATTGGCAAGGTATTTTCTTAGGTTATTCCCAAACAAAATGGGTAGCTGAAAAGTTAGTAAAAATTGCCGGAGAGAGAGGATTACCAATTACAATCTACAGACCACCTTTAATTGCTGGAGATAGCAAAACTGGCATTTGTAACACCCATGATTTCATTAATTTAATGATTAAAGGTTGCTTACAAATGGGGTCTTTTCCTGATGTAGATTATATGCTGGATATGTCCCCTGTGGATTATGTTAGTAAAGCTGTTGTTTACTTATCTAAACAGGAAAAATCCATTGGTCAGGCTTTCCATTTGCAACATCCTCAACCAGCTTCTTTAAAATCTTTGGTGGAGTGGATACGCACTTTTGGCTTCAAATTAGAAATGATTCCTTATCAACAATGGCAAGATGATTTAATCAATAATGTCACTGATAAAGAGAATCCATTATACACCCTCAAACCATTTTTATTAGAACGTTGGTCTGATGAACAAATCACTATTCCTGATTTGTATTTGCAAGCCAGAAGACCCATTATTAGCTGTGAAGAAACCTTAAAAGCACTGCAAGGAAGTTCTATAGTTTGCCCTGAAATTGACTCACAATTATTGCTTACTTACACTTCCTATTTAATGCAAACAGGTTTCCTCAGTTTGGTTTAATTTTTAAGCATTGCTGATTAAAAGTAAGGGATTTATTTTAGTTATTTTTTAAGTCTCATACTTCAATTCAGCGATGCCAATTTATAACCAAATTCTGGTAGTTTTATCTTTATTAATTATCAGGATAGCATCATTAATTTGCTATAATATTAGGGGAATATCACCATTTTTGATATGCAAATCCAAACTCAAACACAATGTAAAGAAACTGCTTTAATTACCGGAGCAGCTAGTGGAATTGGCTACCAATTAGCTTATATTTTTGCAGCAGAAAATTATAACCTAGTTTTGGTAGACAGGAATGAGTTTAAATTGCTGGAAATTGCTATTGATTTTAAGGAGAAATTTCATACGCTGGTGAAAACTATAGTCAAAGATTTATCTGTTCCTTCATCTTCAGAAGAAATCTTTACAGAATTGCAACAAGACCATATTAAAGTTGATGTTTTAGTTAATAATGCTGGCTTTGGAACTTATGGTTTGTTTAATGAAACTAACATCATCGCCGAATTAGAAATGCTGCAAGTCAATTTAGTTTGTTTAACCCATTTAACTAAATTGTTTCTCAAAGATATGGTCAAGCAAGGTAGAGGTAAAATATTAAATGTTGCGTCTGCTGCGGCTTTTCAACCTGGTCCATTAATGGCAGTTTATTTTGCTAGTAAAGCCTATGTTTTATCTTTTTCTGAAGCTATCGCTAATGAATTAGAGAATACAGGTGTAAAAGTAACCGTTTTGTGTCCAGGTTCAACAGTTTCTGCATTTCATGAACGCACAGGAATGGCAGATTCTAAATTGTTGAAAGGCAAAAATATGATGGATGCTAAAACTGTAGCCCAAATGGGATATTATGGGTTAATGCGAGGGCAAACAATTGTTATTCCTGGATTAGTAAATCAAATTCTCGCTAAACTTGTAGGATTTTTTCCCAGAAGTTGGGTGACAAAAGTTGTGAGAAGTATGCAGGAAGATAAATAGTATTTATGTAGGAATTCAGGAGTCAGGAGTCAGAATTCAGAAGATAAAAGATGAGGAAAAAAATTTATTATTTTTCCTCTTTCATTCTATTTATTGAAGATTAATCTTTATAATCTTTATGATCTCTATGATCTTGATTATCTTTATTTCCTGACTCATTCATAGTGTGACGTTTAAACCCGGAATATCCACCATTTGTAAACCAATATTCCCAAGTTCCACCTTTAGCATCTGACCAATTATTTAAGTCAAAATGTCCACTTCCTTCCGGTGTTCCGGCAATTCTATATACTTTTACCGCTTTACCATTATTATTCCAAATTAATGGTTTATCCCGTTCCACTTGTTCAGGTAATGTACCATTTGTTTGTAAAAAATAGGCATCTTGTCCTTTATTTTCCCCATTACCAAATACTTTAGCAATACCCTTTTCATCAATAGCAACAAAAGCACCTTCTTCTAAACCAATTGCAAATACACCAAGACGGTTAGTATCATAAACAACCCTAGCTAATAACCCAAAAATTCTCCCATATCTGGTTTCGGGATTATTACGATTAACCCTATCTAAATGGGTGTCAGTAATTACGTTTTTTAGATAGGGAACTCTGATAAAATCACTGCGGTAAATATCCTTGGTATTGTGATGAAAGGGATTATTTAAAATTTCTGAACTGATGATACCCCGATGGGAAGGTACATAATAATAATCTCCCAAAATTGCCATACCTGCGCTAGTTCCAGCAATGGGAATCTTTTTTTTATTAATTAAATGATTTAGTTCATCTTCTACCTTTGTTCCTTCCCAATAATCTTCATAAGCATTTTGATCACCACCTGCTATAAATATTGCGTCTGCTTCCCGTAAATATTCAATCACTTCTGGATCATCCGCTGCATCCCGACTATCAATAGAAAGTTCCGCAGCAGAGTTAATTAAGTCTCGATAATATTCACACACCCAGTCCGCTTGTTTGCCAATTCCCCCGGTTCTTAAAATTAATAAATTACCTTTATCAGCACGTTTCAAAAACCATTTTGTTGCCGCATCTTCTCCAGATTTTTTACCCTCTGCACCACCAATTAATAAAATGCCAGAAGTGGGTTTAGCTGATGTTTTTTCCCATCTTCCACATTCTCTTAAATAGTCAAATTCTCTGTCAGAGTCTATCTCAAAGTCTCGTCTGGACATAAACATCACCTTTACTACTTATAGAGAATGACAAATATTGATGATTTTTTATGTTCAAATAATACTTTTTTATATAAAATTAATGAAATGATTTTGTCTGAATTAGGATAATCAGGATTATGGGATTTTCAGGATGAAAATAGGTATTTCATCCTTACTTAATTAACGTTATTTATCTTCACCAAGATTGAGATATTCCCGAATATACTTAAATGGGAAAGGAATAACTGTACTTTGTCCAGTGCGAACAAAATCAACATCCATAGTTGGTAACAGTTCTTTAAATATTAACTTTGATCCATTTACTGCTACTATTTGGCGCAGATGACGAGCATCTTTAAAAGAAAATTGTAATTGATCTCTTCTACTACCCACGCAGTAATAAGCCTGGTTCTCAGTTTCTTCAAAATATTTAATATTGAAATAAGGATCAAATAAATCGTCTTTAGTCTGATTATCTTGGGGAAATTTCAACCTAATTTGATGCTTTTCTAAAAGGTAATCCCTAAAACTAGTGGCTTCTTTGGTGATACTAACATTAATTTCTTTATCTTTCTGTTTCCTTTTTGTTCCTAAATATTGACCAATTAAAGAATATAAATCTGCTTTTGATATAGTTTCACTTCCTCTTTTCCTGAGTTCTTCTGAAAATAAATTAAACTTTTCCTGATCAAGTTCAGTGGATACTTGTAAAAACTCCTCCACTATATCAGCTAAATCATTTCTAGTACGTTTATTTTCAGGAATTTCACTCTCTAGTTCATCCAGAATTTGTGCAATTTCAGGAAGATTAGGAAGCGAAATTTCATCAGTTCTAAATATCTGATTAATGTCACCACTATCAGAAATAACTAATCCTTCCAAGTTTCTAATTTTCTTATTCTTACTATCTGTCATGAACTTTCTATAAGTTTCAAACTTCTGCCAGTTTAATATGTTTATTTCTTTATGAAATTCAAACTTACCATTTGGTTTAATTTTCATAAAAATAACATGATTTTGATTTTCTTCTTCATTCCAAGCGGCAAAAGTCCAATCTCCTGTTGCATTGAGTTTAGACCAATCAAATAAAGTTATTTTTTCAGCACGAAGATCACGTTTGATAAGTAATTCTTTAAGACTTGTTTTTACTATATTTTTCCATCCATCTTGAGTTGATTGTGTATAAGATTCTATGGTAATATTTTGACGTTGTATTTGATGATCAGATTTTTTATATTGATCAGTGAGTTTATTCTCTTGGTAATAAGATTCCTCATGAATAATTCTCAAATTTAAAGCAGGTTTTTTCTCTGTTTTCCGAGAATTAGTAATGAACTTTTCATCAGTTATATAACAAGGATATAAAAACTGTTTTAACTGAGTTACTAATTCATGAGATTCTTCACTATCAACTTTATCTAATATATGTATTTTTTCTCCATGAAGTAATTCTTGAATTTTTCCAGTGTTACTCATTAATCTTGTATCTAGTGGGAGATCATGATCTATTTCACGAGTGCAGAATTCAACAGTCATGTATTTCGATAGGTGCTTTTCAATGCTATTCATGACATTGTGTAAAATACCCGCACGGCTACTTTCAAAATCTTTAAGACTACGAAAATCAATAAAATTTACATGAAGTTTTTTGCCTTTTTCACGACATTGGATATAAGATTTGTTCGGATCTGATTTTTCTTGAGGAGAAGAAGGAAGCCACCTTCTTAGAGATGGTGGGTTTGTACCATCATAAATAATGTATTCTGGCCTTTTCAAAATTTTTGCTCGTTCCTCACCTTTATATTCTCTGAAAATTGCTACTTTTCTTCTATAATTAGCAAAAGTAACATTTAATAAAAACTCATTTTGCTGGGCAGGAATACTATCAATACTGATTTCAGCTACAGCAATTGAGTTATCAAGTTTATCTGTGAAGAGGGGAACTCTAAGTAATGAGCCATTAAGATTAGAGAAGTGAAGATGCTTATATTTTGAACGTGATGAACCTAAAGAATTAATTAATAGGCGTGCAAGACTCACTTCACATATACATTCATTATTTCCGCTATAAATTGCTTCTGGCTGCACCTCAATTGCTACTACTTTGGTAAATTTAGGATCATTATCCAGTATATTTTCCAACTGATAAATATTATTTGATTTTCTTTCAAACATAGCATAAGCAAATTGAGCATAGCCAACGGACATGGCTTTATAATCATCACCAATTATACGATCTAGTTCTTCTGCGCCCCACCACTTACCATCGTAATCTCGTTTGAATCTAATAAATGCAAAATCTTGTTTGATAGCATCAATATGAAAAGTGATTTTCACGCGATTTGTAAGAATACTCATTTTGAAAGCTCCTGTAAACTACTGGATATAAATTCAATTGCCTGATTATCAACTTGATTATTTTTGCACAAATAGGGTACTTCAACTATTTTTCCGTGATCTGAAATAATTGGTTTAAACTCTCTATCTGAACTACCAAGTATATTAATTATATAAACTCTTGCTGCTTTCACCTCCTTCATTTTTTTACGAATCTTGTCCATTTCTGGTTCAGCTTCCACTGAAACTTTATCGTTCCATAGTTTAAAGTCTATATAAATATTTTGCTCCGTTTTAAAATCAAAACGTTCAAATTCATGTACATCTAGTTCCAATAAAGGAATCTTTAAAAATGTTTCCAAAATATTTTGACCACATACTTCACCTAATGCTCCTTTATAAATCTTATTAAATATGGGAGGTGTGACAATGAGTTCAGATTCAGTAAATTCAGTTGCATAACCTTGACTAATAAATAGTTCCCTCAGATTATCTACTCTAATTAATTCTGTAAGACGAACATCTTCTTCACTTACTGTTCTAACTTGTCTCTTGCTGTATTCATTGTCAAAGAAAACCTCTATTTTTTTATAGTCATTTTTCTGGGAAAAATAATAGTAATTACTAGGTTTAGGTAATTTAACATAAATATTATGCCATTTGTGATCACATTCAAACTCTTGAATAATAGTAGGATGGTAGAGAACTTGTTGTCTTAACTCTTTCCATTGTTTTATACTTTGAGCATTCCATGTTTTTTCAAGTGTACTCATGATGTAAGCATCACTAACTTCACTTCTATTGACAGCATCAATTTCTGCTGCTTTTATCTCTTGAGATTTTTCACTTGATTTACCAGCTAGTTTTAAAAGAGCAGTATATTCACGCACTGGAATCACAGTATCAGGTACAGTAAATTCTGCTAAATGTTTACGAATAGCATGATCAGCCAAAATATGAATCGTGGGAAATTTCATATTAGTTCTGCATATTCTACCTATTGCTTGCATAATTACTTTATTCAGAAAATATGAATATCCTCGTGTATCATATAAGCTGATATCGCCCTGTTTTTTCTCATACTTATCTATTCCCACATATCTCTTAAAAGCCTCATTTAACTTAATATTGAATGTCATACCTGAAAAATCTCTATTTGCTCTTAGAAACTCTAATTGAAAAATGTATTTGATAAAATCAAAATCATTATTCTTGAATTGTTCGTTGTAGATATTAACAAGTAAATTGGTGGGGTTATCTAAATAAATACCATTAATATCTATATCTTTACCTCTTTCTCTTTTATCAATATGTATTAGTTTTGAATCTATGTTATCAGGAATAGGAAATTGTAAATTCTGTCCTACCCCTATAGTTTCGTATGCAGAGATAATAAAACGGCGTTTGTTATCTTTTAAATCATTAGCGATTTTTTCTTTAGTAGCATCAAAATTGTTGCTAGTCAGAGTAACTATAGTTTCTTCTATATAACTATCTTTTTCTTGTTCATCAAGTTCAGAGTCTAGGATATATTTTGCATACTTTTTCAATGTCTTAATATTAAAAGTTGGATCATTATCCTTGGGAAGTTTATTGAAAAAGCAAAGAAAACTATGACATTCAGGATGTTCTATAAAATATTTCCATACAGTCAATACTTTTACATAACGACAAAATACAAATTCAGGGTTATTATCATCTGTATCATTACCATTATTAGTATTATTATCTTGTATCTCACGCAATAAGCCATTAACTACAGAATTAGCTAATTCTTCATCATCTAAAATTACTTGAATCTGGTTTATTGCTTCCTTCTGTGAATCTGTACGAATAAATTGAGGTATTATTTTAACCTGATCCTCATAGCCCTTAGTTGTTTCATAATACTGATTTTTTAGATCCTCCATTTCATCTGTTTCTAGTTGTTTAAATGAATCAGATAAGCGAGATTTTAAATACCTAATATCATAGTTACTAATATTAGTATAAAGTCCAGCAGTGGCTGAAATTCCTATTACCATCGCTTTAGAACAAACTTCCGCTAATAATGATTCTGGTGTATGATTAAAATTGAACATATATATCTTGGATAAGGTATCATGTTCATCACTATCAACTATGTCGTAATAACGAAAACCACGATCATAAAACCATTGAATTTTGCTAATAGGTTTTTCTGCTGCAAATTTGTATGGTAATTCGTCATTTAAAATATTATTTGTTAATAAATCTACATCTTCATTATCTAGGCGGAAATGATTAAGCACACTTCTGATAGCAAACTCTAGATTAAATACTTCTTGATTATTTTTATCTTCATCCTTTAAATGCCAATAATTATCAGCTAAATAACTAACTCCTCTCTGAAAATATGTCAAGAAACCAGCTATTTCACCTAGTAATAAATAAAATTGTACTTCCCTTGGGTTTTCTTTAACATCAACTGCTTTATCAATTGCTTTAATCCAATTCGTTCTGTTTCTTGAATCTTGATGAATTTCAATCCGTTTACTAATGTCTATAACATTATGGAACTCGTAATCATAAAACAAAAAATTTCTTTTTCTAGTAAAAGATTTTGGTTCAGATTTACAGGTATATTGCAATTTATATTTTTTGAATATCTCCTGAGCTTTTTTCTTTAAATCTTTTATCTGTTCTTTTGGTGATAACCAATCTTTACCTTGTGCTTGTTTTTTCTCCCAGTGTTGTGAGCATTTAGTTAAATCTTCAGAATCTTTGAGTTGTTTTAAATGATTATGAATACTTAAAAATAAATCTATAAAATCTATTTTTCTCTGTAAACCTGATTCAATAATATTCTTGAGAATACGTTCTTTAGTAGAGTCAAATTCATCAATAAAAATAAGTGAATTTTTGAAGTGTCCTTGATTTAATCTTTGGTAAAAGTAATAAGAAGGCTCAACTAATGTGGAATTTTTGACTATAAACTTATCCATACTCAAAAATAACACAGTTTTTTCATCTGTAAACACTGCTGGATAAAGTTTACCAATCCATTGATACTTTGACTGAGTGTTGATAGCTTGTAATTTTGCTTCCTTGCTGGAAAATCTTTCTTTTAAGATGTTTTCTATATCTCTTCTAAATGCTGGTTCAAGGTCTTTGCGAATTTTATCTTTAAAATTATCTTGAGCTTTTTTAGGAAGTTTGGGAATATTATATAATTCTATATAGTTCTTTAAATTTTTGTAGCTTTCTTTATCCTTAAATTCAGAAGAAATTTCATCATCAATATTATTTTTATTCTTTTGACTTAATTTATTAATAACAGTCTCAGAATTAGAGTCAATAAACAGAACATATTTATCATAATCATCTTCATGACTATTGTTCGTAAAAAATTCCTTCAAATGCTTAACCTCCAGATTTTTCTTGAGGTTGGTAAGAAAGATTATTTTTCTGTTATTAGCAGCAAATTCTTGATAATTTTCATATATAAACTTAAATACATTGTAAGTTTTACCAAACCCTGTGGGCATACTTAATAACAATAAACCATGATGGTTTTGACAGTATTTTTTTAGTATTTCCTGCATATTGGTGATTAATATGAGTACCTGTTAAACATTAACCGTAATTTTACCCATCATGCCATAAAAACTGTCAAAATACAAACAATTACATCAACAAACACAAAATTCTTCTCATCCTGTTCAAAACAACTACAGGTAACGTACTAACTGATTGATCACAGTCAAAACTTCTGGTTGACCAGTTTCTTAAATCCTAAAAACTACCACAGACCCCTATTGCTGTGATATCATAGTAAATTGCTGCATACATTTAGAAAAAACAGAAACTTCACAAGACTATGGCTCTTACGCAACAGCGCAAACAAGAAATCATCACTGGTTATCAAGTACATGAAACTGATACCGGATCTACTGATGTGCAAATCGCAATGTTAACTGACCGCATTAACAGCCTCAGTAAGCACTTGCAAGCAAACAAAAAAGATCATTCTTCCCGCAGAGGACTATTAAAAATGATCGGACAACGTAAGCGTCTTCTTGCTTACCTACAGAAAAACAACCGGGAAAAGTATCAAGATTTGATTACTCGCCTTGGTATTCGTGGTTAGGAAGTATAGCTTATGTCTGCTGAAGAATCAGAACGTAATTCCCTACCGTTTGAACCAAATAAAAAGCGTCAAAAGCCTGTAAAAGCTAAAACACAACCGATAGTAAAATCTCAAGAATCAAATAAGAAGTCGCAAAAGCAACCACCTTACACTAAGGAAGAAATGGCCGTTCCTGAAGTGGTGAGTCAGCGCATGATTCGTAGAGTCGCTGCGTTTTGTGGTATACCAACAGCTTTAGGTATTACTACTTTGGTGGTCAGCTATTTGCTGGTCAGTTACGCTGATATCCAATTACCACCCATAGCAGTTTTGTTAGTGAATATGGGATTGTTTGGGATAGGAGTTATAGGTATAACCTACGGAGTTCTTTCCGCTTCTTGGGATGTAGACAGACCTGGTAGTTTACTGGGTGTTGGTGAGTTTACAACCAATTGGGGAAGAATGGTAGAAGGTTGGCGCGAAACACGTAAAAAGAACGTCTGATCAGCAGCGTCAGGTATTGAAAAAATTGTTATATTGGGTAAATTAGGCAAAAACCTCTTTGATTTATACCCAATATGCAAGAAAAGTACCTGACGCTACAATTTAGGAATTTAGAATTTAGAATTTAGAATGAAGAATTTAGGAGTCAGGAGTCAGGAGTCAGGAGTCAGGAGTCAGGAGTTCAAGGAGTTAGAACAAATACTAGGAATGAAGAATTTAGAATTTAGAATTTAGAATTTAGAATTAAAGAGTCAGGAGTTCAAGTAGTCAGAATAAATACTAATGACCAATGACTAATGACTAATGACTAAAACCTAATAAATACTTTACAAATACGAGGATTCAAAAATGATTGTTGTCATGAAAGTTGGTTCTCCACAATCAGAAATAGATCGTATTTCTCAAGAATTATCAGACTGGGGTTTAACACCAGAAAAAATTATTGGACAGCATAAAGTAGTAATCGGTTTAGTAGGTGAAACCGCAGATTTAGATCCTCTGCAAATTCAAGAACTCAGTGAATGGATCGAACAAGTATTAAGAGTAGAAGTACCCTATAAACGAGTTAGTCGTCAATTCCGTCATGGTGAAGCATCGGCAGTAGTAGTAAATACCCCCGATGGTGATGTCATCTTTGGTGAAAATTATCCCTTGGTAGTAGTCGCTGGACCATGTTCAGTAGAAAACGAAACCATGATCGTTGAAACCGCCAAGCGGGTAAAAGCTGCCGGGGCTAAATTTCTCAGAGGTGGTGCATATAAACCCCGGACTTCTCCCTATGCTTTCCAAGGACATGGAGAAAGTGCCTTAGAACTACTAGCACAAGCCAGAGAAGCCAGCGGACTAGGTATTATTACAGAAGTCATGGATGCGGCAGACTTAGAAAAAATTGCTGAAGTGGCTGATGTCATCCAGGTGGGGGCGCGAAATATGCAAAATTTCTCTCTCCTCAAACAAGTAGGGGCGCAGTCAAAACCAGTGTTATTAAAAAGGGGAATGGCTGCCACTATTGAAGATTGGTTAATGGCTGCTGAGTATATTTTAGCTGCTGGTAATCCTAATGTGATTTTATGTGAACGGGGAATTAGAACCTTTGACCGTCAGTATACGCGCAATACTTTAGATTTATCCGTAATTCCAGTGTTGAGAAAACTCACCCATTTACCGATGATGATTGATCCTAGTCATGGGGTGGGTTGGTCAGAATTTGTACCTTCTATGGCAATGGCGGCGATCGCCGCTGGAACAGATTCCTTAATGATAGAAGTTCACCCCAACCCAGCTAAAGCCCTATCAGACGGACCCCAATCTTTAACCCCAGACAGATTTGATCAATTAATGTCAGAACTAGCCGTCATTGGTAAGGCGGTTGGACGCTGGCCAGAACCAGCATTAGTAACAGTTTAATCAGTTATCAGGGAACAGGGAACAGGGAACAGGGAACAGGGAATAGGGAATAGGGAATAGGGAATAGGGAGATGAGGAGAAAAATTAGTTCTTTATTCTCCTGACTCCTCGATCTCCTAACTCCTGACTCCTGACTCCTGACTCCTGACTCCTCGATCTCCTGACTCCTGACTCCTGACTCCTGACTCCTCGATCTCCTTCTCTTTATCTTCTTCTACCAAAACCAGAAGAACGACGACTACCGGAAGAACGACTACCACTACCAAAACTATTGTTAGAAGGACGAGTAGTAGAACCAGACTTGCCGGAATTTTTCAAGGTACTACCACTGACACCAGAACCAGTAGCCCGACTACCTGTATTTTGTCTTGTTCCGGTGGTGGTTGAATTGTTGGGTGTTCTAATTGATCCTGTGGAACGGAAAGCTGTACGATTTCTTACCGCTGCTGGTGGTTCGTTGTACCGAGTACGGTAACTAGAAACTGCTGCATCGTAGCTAGAACCATATCCACCGTAACCAACTAAAACTCCACCAGGTTGGTAAACAGGAGGAACATAATATTGAGGTCTAAATAAAGCATTGCCGATCGCCTGGCCTGCTAAGTTACCAGCTAAAGAAGCTGCAAATGGTGTCCAGAAGTTAGACTCTCTGCGGACGACGACTGTCTCTTGCTGTCCGGTTTGGGGGTTAGTTTGAACTTGGGTAACGTTATGAACGTACTCAATTTTAAAGTCTTCTGTCAGGTACAAAGCTGGTTCACCGTTTTCTACCTTGAGGTAACTTTTTTTCCCAGCTTTAGTTTCTTCATCTGTTAACCTTGCCATTTGTAATTTTTCTGTAGCAAAGGTTGGTGGCTGACTACCTAGTAAAAACAGGGTGTATTCCCCATTGGCATCATTGTAACTGGCCTGTTGTACTTCGTACTGGCCATCACTGAGTTTTTTAGGTGTAACACTGGTGTTGTTAGTAGAAACAGAATTAGTTGTAGCTTGGTTTCCACCTCCACAAGCAACGGTAGTTACACATAAACTGAGGACTAAACACAAGATAGTCAATTTACGCATTATGTTCTTGACCATTATGATAATTTTCCTGATTCCTTCGCTATGATTACTTTTTGCTAAAGATCCAACTATCAGTAATCCTAAATTATTTCTGAAGGAACTTGCTAACCGCTGATAGCTGATAGTTAACTGTTTACAATGGGATCAATTCTGGAAAATACTGTAATAGCTGATCATTGGTAAGTTCGTCTCCGTACTGGGCTGGTGAAAAATGCTCTTGAATAGCCCGAATTTTGCCTTTTTGCCGGAGGTTAATGATCGCTTTTAAGCCTTCTTTGAGTGCGGGAATGTTGGCTAAGTCGGTTTCTAGTTCTGGTACTTCCCCTTCAAAGGCTACTGTTAACATGACTACAACGTTACGAGTGGCTGGTACAGATAAAGGTTGTTGTTCATCAACATATACTTCTGTTCCATATCTAGAAGCAGAGTCAGTAAACAGTTCATTGAAAAAATCTCCTGCGTCTCCTTCATTCCAAAAAACATCCCCTTCGTTACTAGCTGACATCCAAAATTCATCATAGCGAAGTAGGGTTTCACAAATTTCTACTAACCCTTCTCCCATGACTTCTACATCACCTTCTGCGTCTATTGCTTCTCTGGCAGCACGGTTTAATACTCCTAATATGGGTGCTACTTCGCTACCGTTTAAATGGATAAATAAACGACAAACTACATACCGGGTTTTACCCATCATTTTGTTAAATAAACTCATTTTTCCTCCGTTTTAATTCTGATGATAAATATATTTTGAGTTTAGGGAATAGGGAATGGAGAATTGAGAATTGAGAATAGATATTTTTATTCTTCCTACTAAACTCCTCGATCTTCTCGATAGCGAAGCGTGGCGAAGCCATTCTCCTAACTCCTCGATCTCCTGACTCCTCGATCTCCTCTAAGTATTGATAACGTAAAAGTTTTCTACAAAATCTAAAATCATATTTAGGGAAGGCATAATATATTCTGATTCTTCGTTGCTGTATTCTTCAGAATTTATAATGTTACGGTTGACAAATCTTTTTCCAAAGTTGGGATGATCGTAAACTATTAGGGATTGAGCGCTAGAGTTAGTAATGATCGTTTTTGTGGGAGCTTTGGCAAAGTTTAATTTTGCGCCTACTTCAAAGTTTTTTTTGGTTGATTTAATAATGTTTAGTTTGTTCATTACTTCTTCGATGAGCAACATTAATTTTTGAGACAGGGCTAATAGTCTGGCGTTTTTTGTGGCGATCGCCTCTTTACACATTATGTCTACTATTTTGTAGATAATTTTTTGGGTAATCCTGGCATCTTGAAAGGGTAGGATAGTCATAAAAGCTGTTGGTAATAGGACTTCGTCGCTTTCTACCCTAAATGTATAGGCTGTTTTCCGACTACCACTTTCTACGCTGGGTGGTTGTATTAGTATTGGGTATTCTTGGGCTATTTGATAATATGTTCCCGCGATGACGAAGTTGGCTTCGTATTCTAATGGTGAGTCTATGACTATGCGGATGGTTGGAGGAGTTGCGTTAAAAAAGTCTTTTAGTTCATCTTCACTGAAGTTTTGAATGATGGTGCGATCGCCCGCTGGTGATATGTCAACCCAGTCACATTTTATACCTTCAATTGTTAAACCAAATCTGGATGTTCCATAGAGTTTTGCCCCGGTTAAGGTTGCTCCTGTGAGATCAGCACCCATCCATTCTACTTTAACTAATTTGGACTGGGTTAAGTTAGTGTGTACTAAGCTGGTGTTGCTTAAATTGGCATTGGTTAAGTCTGCACCCTGGAGGTTAGCACCGCTGAGTTTTGCCCCACTTAAATCAGCCCAAATCAGGTTAGCCCCTCTTAGATCAGCCCAGCGCAGGTTTGCACCACTTAAATCTGCACCACTGAGGTTAGTCATACAGAGGTTAGTTTGCCTCATTTCCGCATCTCGTAAATTTACCCCACTCATATCAGTAGCAGTGAGATCACTACCACTCAAGTTAGCTATTTCTAGGTTAGCTTCTCGGAGATTAGCACCTCTGAGGTTTGCGTCACTTAAATTGACATGACGGAGATTAGTTTGTTGGAGGTTCGCTTCGCGCAGATCAGCACTATTTAAGTTAGTTTCAGACATATCAGCACGACTAAAGTCTGTGCGGATGAGTTCAGCACGAATAAAGGAACAATTTCTTAATTGTGTGCGGCTCATGTCTGCACGCATGAGGTTAGCGACGTTAAAACTACAGTTATTTAGTATAGATCCTGCCAGCGTTGCCCCGCTCAGTCTAGCTACATTGAGTCTAGCATAACTTAAATTAGAGTCAACTAAAGTAATACCACTCATGTTAGCAACACTAAAATTAGCTTCACTAAAATTAACTCTTGTTAATTTAATTCCACTCAAATTAGCCTCAGCGAAATTTGCCCCCCGGAAGTCTAAGACTCCCATTGCGTATTTTTCTAGTAATTCCTCTATATTCATAAATCTACCTCTTAAATCAGTTATCAGTTATCAGTTATCAGTTATCACTGTTTACTGTTCACTGTTTACTGTTTACTGTTTGCGGTGAAATGCCAACTGGAATAGTTGGTAAAGTATGCAGAATAGAATGATTCAAAGTTTAATTGTCAAGGACAAAATGAAAATTGGTATTTTGGGATTAGGATTGATTGGCGGTTCATTGGGTTTTGATTTAAAGTCCCAAGGACATGATGTTTTAGGAGTTAGTCGCCGGGAGTCAACCTGTAAAAAAGCTATGGAAATTGGCAGCGTTGATCAAGCTGCAACGGAATTGAGTCTGTTATCCGCTGCTGAAGTTGTGTTTATTTGTACCCCTATAGGTCTGATTGTGCCTCAAGTTGAGCAGTTGATATCTCATTTACCTAAAACCTCTATTATCACCGATGTGGGTTCAGTTAAAACACCAATAGTACAAGGAATTTCTCATTTGTGGGAAAATTTTGTTGGTGGCCATCCAATGGCAGGTAATACGGATATAGGTATTGATGCTGCTCAGAGAAATTTGTTTGTGGATCGCCCTTATGTGATCACGCCAACAGAAAGCACTCCCAGTCATGCTATAAGTATTCTAGAGGAAATTGTGTGTTCTCTAGGTTCTATTATTTACCATTGTTCACCGGAAAAACACGACCGGGCTGTAAGTTGGATTTCTCACTTACCCGTCATGGTGAGTGCTTCTTTAGTAGCGACTTGTTTAAGTGAATCTGATCCAGAAATTTTTCAATTAGCCCAAAAATTTGCCAGTTCAGGTTTTCGAGATACTAGCCGGGTAGGAGCAGGAAACCCAGAGTTAGGGGTGATGATGGCACAATATAACCGTCAGGCTTTAATCAATTCACTCTATCAATATCGTCACCACCTTGATGAGTTTATAGATATGATTGAAACAGAAAATTGGGATCTGCTGACGGAGAAACTCAAGATTAATCAACAAAATCGTCCTAGTTTCCTGTAATCAAGTTAACTGCTAGGTAAATAGTTAAAATTCAGTAGAGACATAGTAGGGGTAAGGTCTCTACAACAGTTATTTAATGTTTGTTTAATGTGAAATTTAGATTTTAAGTTGATTCAGCTATCAGTTAAAATTTGCTACTCTATAAGTAGTGACAAGTTATTGATGGTAATTTAGAGGTTTATTGAAAATAATATTATATTATGACAAACATGGAATCTAACAATCTACGTTCCTATAGCCAAGAAGAAGTGCAGCAAATTTTACAGTTGGCGATCGCCCGTCAAACAGTAGAAAGTGATCAAGAATTTTCCTATCAACAAATTATGGAAATTGCAGCGGAGTTACAAATTTCACCAGAGTTAATTAAACAAGCAGAATCTGATTGGAATATTCAGCAAAGTGATGTAGAAAGACGTAAAGCATTTGACCTTTACCGTCAAAGTAAATTCAAAAAAAGATTAGGTAATTATGCCATAATTAATGTTTTTACTATTCTCGCCGACTTTGTAGGTGGCGGTACTTTATCATGGTCATTATACATTCTCATATTTTGCGGATTAGCAATAGTTCTGGATATTTGGAATACCTGGCAAACCAAGGGAGAAGATTATGAAATGGCTTTTCAAAAATGGAATCGTAAGCATCAAATTAAACAAACTATCAACTCAGTTTTAAATAAATGGTTCAAAGGATTACAAACCAGGTGACAGTTATCAGTTATCAGTTATCAGTTATCAGTTATCAGTTATCAGTTATCAGTTATCAGTTATCAGTTATCAGTTATCAGTTATCAGTTATCAGTTAT
>RDXV01000147.1 GCA_004292695.1 Nostocales cyanobacterium
GAAATCCAAAAATTTGGGGATGATAGATAGCTGAAACTATTCCCTATTCCCTATTCCCTATTCCCTACCTCCACGAACAGACTTTTTCAGCAACCCCTAATTATTACCTGATTTTACTTGATTATAGATAATGATGGTGAAATCAAACAAGGAATCGCCAGGGTAAGAAGTAACTTCCAAATAAAAAATATCCAGCAATATCCAGCAATATCCAGTCGTTGAGTAAGCTGGGGGAGAAGAATCTGAAATTTGTTACTAGATAGGGAAAACTGGATACTTAACCAGTCTTGATAAGAAATATTTCGTGAATGTAAAATTTAATTGATTTTTTAGTTATTTTTACTGTATTTTAATCATCACTGAGGGAAAAAATTTTTTCTCAACTTGCATTCAGTCTACTTTTGTTGTATCGAAACATTAAAAACCATTGATTTTTTCCCACATAACTTATATAATTACGACGGGTTTTGTAGCTATAACTACAATCTGATAGCTTGAAAGAGGAGGACAATAGGTTGGCAAGGAGACGTAAACGGAAAAGTCGTCGTCGTCAGGAAGGGCGACGCATCCTGGAACACGTGCCTCAATATAGCATTGAAAGCGGCGAAGATAAACCTGTGACAGCAGCGAGAAAGTTCATTCAAGCTGAAGGTATCTTGCCACCAGCCTTGCTACTTGTAAAACGCAATGAACACACCACAGACCGTTATTTCTGGGCGGAAAAAGGTCTGTTTGGCGCTCAATACGTTGAAGAAAATCATTTCTTGTTTCCCAGCTTGAGAGTGTTGGAAACTCCGGCTGCTGGTAAAGAGTTAGTAGCTGTAGCTGGTCGTTAGCCTCTAAACAATGATTTCTCACGTATTAAATCCTATTCATTACTTCTGAACCTGAAATAAATTAACTGGCAAAAATGATCGGTTTATCGAAAAATTCAATTTTTTTTTAGTTTTCAGATGAACAGCCAGTCATGCTTACCCGAACCGAATTTTCTAATCTTGGGCAAACAGCCACAAGAATAGATCATATACTCTGCTCATACAGCAGGGAGTAGCAACAAAATCAAGCACACAAAAACGGTAATTGCTGTAAATATACAAACCTGAAACTGTCAATATTATCTATCGCTAGAGCTAGATTATGTTGACAACCACAGAAACAAGCAGCAAAACATCCAAAATTAGGATTTGTTCAGCCCTCCCTACTGTTCTCTTTTAGCAAAAGTCAATCAGAAGTAATGAGCAAAAAGCATCAGGATGTAATTCTATGAACCTGGGAATGGCAACCAAGGTTTAGTCCAGCATCTTTAACTGTAAAGCCCTTTGTAACTCAGCGAGTTCATCTCTATGGGCAATCACAGTAATTATACTTGATGGGTGTTGCTCATTCTGGACAGATTCCATTTTGAGTGACACTTGCTCAAGTCTTCCAGATTTGCGCCAATAAAATATACCACTTAATGGTGACAGTAATACCAAAGATAGAAAAAATGGACTTTGACTGTTGAAAACTTGAGCTAAAACCAAAGACAGACAAGCAAAACCAACAGCAGCGAGAAAGGTCAGAAAGACAGCTAAAAACCAGCTAGGTCTGACAAAACCTTCAAAAGTAACTACATTTTTCTCTTGATCTATAGATGTGACACGATAGGCGCGAGAGCGAAAATAGTCTTTCAGTTGTGTCATCAAAGCAGTTTCTTCTTGTTCAGACACTAACTTAGCTTTTTCTGTGCGGTCTTTAGTAGAAGCACGAATAAAGAAAAATAGACCTACTGATAACAATAAAGTTAGCAGAAACGTAGATGGCACTATAGCAGTATCCATAATTCAATGATGAGATTTTGACTTGATCCGACTTATACATTATCAATTATTCTGGGAATGAAGGGAACAGTGAACAGTGAACAGTGGACAGTGGACAGTGGACAGTGAACAGTGGACAGTGAACAGTGAACAGGGAACAGGGAACAGGGAACAGGTGACAGTGAACAGTGAACAGTGAACAGTGAACAGTGATAACTGATAACTGATAACTGATAACTGATAACTGATAACTGATAACTGATAACTGGTGACAGTAAAGAATTAATTACCTATTACCAATTACCTATTACCAATTACCCATTACCAATTACCCAATATATTTAACACTTAGATTTATGACACAAAATTCTGAAACTCCATCTGCAAATATTCGCGCGATCGCCCAAATGTTTCGTTTGGGAGGTTGGATTAGTTTTTGGATACAATTAGTTTTAGGTGTAATTTCTGGTATAATAGTTTTATTATATGCTTTCTTTAGTCAGAGGCCAGGTAGCCCCAGTAACAACGCTGGAACAGGATTTGGTGTGTTTTTAGCGGTTTGTGGACTAATTGTTTTAGGTGCGGGTATTTACTTAGCCTATCGGTATACAAGAATTGGTAAACAATTAGATTCTGCTAATCCCAGTAACCGCCCCAGAAAGTTGGAAAGCGTGCAAGTGCTACGATTAGGTTTATGGGTAAACTTAGGAGGAATATTGGTTACACTATTGGGAGCGCAAGCAATTGTGGGTACACTGGTAGCGCGTTCAATTTCTCCCCAAGCTGCCACTACCCAACTATTTGATCCTACACGAATTATTAGCGGCTTAGATATGTTAGTAGTGCAAGCAAACACAAATACAATATCTGCACATTTTGCAGGTTTGGTATGTTCACTATTTTTATTGAATCGAATTACAAAATAGGTTGATAGTTGATAGTTGATAGTTGATAGTTGATAGTTGATAGTTGATAGTTGATAGTTGATAGTTGATAGTTGATAGTTGATAGTATTAATTATTGAAAAGAGGTAAATCTAAAATAAATCCTGGTAAAACATCTTCACCTGATAAAGTTGTTGGTAATGATAGAATCTCTACAGGTTGATTTTGACGATAAATTTCTACTTTTTGATTTTGCGGATCAATTAACCAACCTAACCTTAACCCACTATTCAGGTATTCCTGCATTTTCTCCTGTAATTGAGTTAAAGAATCAGTGCGAGAACGTAATTCTATGACAAAATCAGGACAAATTTTAGGGAATTTTTCTTGTTCTTCAATGCTTAAAGCATCCCAACGTTCATTAGTTATCCAAGCGACATCAGGGGAACGTTTACCACCATTAGGTAAAGTGAAAATAGTAGAGGAACTAAAGACTTTTCCTAGCTTACTTTGACGATTCCAAATCATCAAATTTCCATTTAATTCCGCTTCTCGATTACCAGTAATTAAATTAGAACCAGGGAGAATAATTAATTCATCTTTAGCTGATTGTTCAATTTTCCAACATTCGTTAATTTGACAGAGTTGAAAAAATTGTTCATCACTTAAACCAACATTTTTGATATTTAAAATCACTGCTTCAGATGTCATCATTGCTGAAAACCTCCTGATTTTGATTCTAGTTTATCATATAATTAGGTGACAGGTGACAGGTGACAGGTGACAGTCTAAAAATGTTTTGTAGTCTAAATTTTAGTTGTGGTTGATGTTTTGATAATGTGATCAGAGTAGAACGCAGATGAACGCAGATAAACGCGGATGAAAAAGGGATTTTGATTAATTTGATGATTTTGTATGGTTATTGTATAAAACTGGTGTTAATAATAGATATGATTGATTATTGGTAGGGATTTAGTATTGCTAAACCCTAACGCTTAATCAATTCCATCAAGTACAATTGACAAAATTCACGACAACGAAAAATGCTGGATATTAAACAAATTAGAGAAAACCCCCAATTAGTACAAGAAAAGTTGAACAGTCGTAGTGGTAAATATGACATTCAACCTATATTAGATTTAAGTCAAAAACAACGGGAATTAGAAGGAAAGCGTAGTGAATTACAAGCGCGAAGTAATGAAATTGGTAAACTGGTAGGACAAAAGATAAAATCTGGTGTTAGTCCTCAAGGTGAAGAAATTCTCGCTTTAAAGGAAGAGGGGAATAATATTAAAATCACATTAAGCGAATTAGAACCCCAGGAAAAAGAGTTAAAAGCGCAAATTCAAGATTTACTGTTAGCACTTCCTAACCTTCCTAGTGATACTACTCCCATCGGTACAAGTGAAGATGATAACCCAGAAGTGAGAAGATGGGGAGATGAATATAAAACCGAAAATCCGAATATTTTACCTCATTGGGAAATTGGGGAAAAGTTGGGTATTTTGAATTTTGAAAGAGCGGTAAAAATTGCCCAAAGTCGGTTTGTGAGTTTGATAGGTGCGGGTGCTGCTTTAGAAAGAGCGTTAATTCAATTTATGCTTTCTAAGCATATTGAAAATGGGTATATTGAAGTTAGTCCACCGTTGTTAGTTAATACTGATTCTTTAACGGGAACTGGACAATTACCTAAGTTTGCGGAAGAAAGTTTTAAATGTGCAGATGATGAATTGTGGTTAATTCCTACCGCAGAAGTTCCGGTAACAAATTTTTATCGGGGGGAAATTATCAACGCGGAAGATTTACCGATTTATCACTGTGCTTATACCCCTTGTTTTCGTCGGGAAGCGGGAAGTTATGGACGGGATATGCGGGGTTTAATTCGGTTGCATCAATTCAATAAAGTGGAGTTGGTGAAGTTAGTAAAACCGGAAGATTCTTTTGAGGAATTAGAGAAGTTAGTTGCTAGTGCAGAGTCAATTTTACAGGGTTTAAAGTTGCCTTATCGAGTGATTAATTTATGTACTGCTGATTTAGGTTTTGGGGCAACAAAGACTTATGATTTAGAAGTTTGGTTGCCATCTTCTGGGAAGTATCGAGAGATTTCTAGTTGTTCTAATTGTGTTGATTTTCAAGCAAGAAGGGCGGATATTCGGTTTAAGGAAGCT
Source organism: Nostocales cyanobacterium (assembly GCA_004292695.1). Taxonomy (GTDB): domain Bacteria; phylum Cyanobacteriota; class Cyanobacteriia; order Cyanobacteriales; family Nostocaceae; genus Okeanomitos. The sequence goes on from RDXV01000147.1 coordinate 4,852, forward strand.
GGTAAGAAAGGGACGCAGTTTGTACATACTTTAAATGGTTCTGGTTTAGCTGTGGGAAGGACGATGGCGGCAATTTTGGAGAATTATCAGCAAGCTGATGGGACGATTAAAGTACCGGAGGTTTTGCAGGTTTATTTGGGTAGGGAGGTTTTGTAGTTTAGGGGTTTTGTAGAGGCGTTTTGGGGGTGCGTCTCTACGTAAAGTTACTTATTGAAGTCTCATTAAACTAGGGATATTGCGTAGAAAATTAGGTATATTAAGCATATCTATGTCGCCAAAACTCATAGTAAGATTTTAATAACTTTAATTATCAAAATTAACTAACCCCTATGAGTTCAACTATTCCACAAATTGAAATAGGCAATTCTCCTGGAACTTTGTTCAATGTCAGTTTATCATTTTGGCTACCACCCAATACTCCATTTGGTAACTTACAACTCAAGCACCATAAAATCATTACTCGTCTTGATAGAGTAAATGAGCGGCTTCAGTATATTTACGAAATTCATCCACAACTTTTAACTCCTACGTTAAAAATAAATAATGAGTATGTGTCTTATGGGTACTCAATTGAAGAATTGATATTTCATCTTCGTCGTGCCACTGATGAGATAATAAGTATGTATTATTTACTCAGTAATTTTGAGAGAACAGGTAGCTATACTAACTCTATTAAAATTGATAGCATAGGTGGATTATTACATGATCAACATACTAAAGAAAATCCTCCATTCGATAAATATTTAACATTACTTGAACAATTGAATGAGGTAAGTAATGCCTTCAAACACTCTTTTGTAAATTCGGACTGTAATCTAATTGGCAAAGATGAACCATGTGTTTATGCTTTTAGTTTAAAGAAAAATAAATTAAGTTCTGATAATAATTCTGGTATACAGCCTTATGGTTTATCGCTTTGTTACATCGTTGAAGAATACAACAAATTTTACATTGAAATTAATTCCTGGTTGAAAGGGTTTTCAGAACGACATAGAGACGGTAACTAACAAACCATAATACTCGCTAGGTTTGTAGGGTGCGTTCAATTTTATTAACGCACCATCATTTTCTAGATTGAGAAATACGAGATTAAACTTTTGAACTAATAACCACGGTGTTGATATGGGACTTTTCTTAGCTCTACTAATTTTCGTTGGCATTATCATTATGATTATTTCTATAATGGGAGATCAAACTCAGTCTAATTCAAGGCAAACATCATCTAATTCAAATTCGTCTTCAACTTCTATTCCATCTCAGTCTAATCCAAGACAACTATCATCTAAATCAAATTTATCTTCAACTTCTATTCCACAAGCTTTATCTCTAGAGTTTAGTCAGGATTTACCACAACTTTCTCCAGAATTAAAGTCACAGCGTGATTTAAGTCTTAAACTATTCAGAGATGGACTTTCTTTATACAAAATAGGGGATATAGAAACTGCTTCAGAAAAGCTTCGGGAATCTTCAAATCTGATGCAAATAATATGTGGATATTACCCAAATAATCTACAGATTAACTTTTACTTGTTAGAAACATATCAAAGTTTTAATTATAAACAAGCAATTGAGAAAGGATTAAAATGTCTTGAAATTATGGATAAAATTTTAAGTAGAAATAGTTTTGTTCAAACTGCTGTGCTTCTAACCCGTTACGACATACTAAGAAAATTATATAAGTTACTCATTAAAGAAAATCGAACAAATGAAGCTCAACTATATCTAAGCGAATTAGTCAAGCTAACGAGCTTAATATTAGATCAGAATCCTCCACCATATAATAATGAATCTACTTATATGACAATGTTGGATTTATCTAAAGAACGAATAATTGCAAATTTCTTTATTCAGGGAATTAAGGAAGGTAGAAATATAGCAAGAAATTTGGTTGTCTCGCCGTTAATAAAAAACGATAGCACAGAATTATCTTATCACTTCGAGGCTAGTTTTAGTTCAGCAGATGCAGAAATTTTGGGTATACTTTACTCTAATTAACGGATACTGTAACTTATCTCGTAGGGTGCGTTAATGAAATGTAATGCACCGTTTTTTATTAAAATTGAACTGTCTGAATCAGGATAACCAGGATTAAAGGATTAACAGGATAATATTTGATTTTGATATTCTGGGATATTGAAATTAGCGCAACTTCTGAAAATATAGATGAATATTAAAAAACCATCCTGTACATCCTCAAATCCTGGACATCCTGATTCAGACAAAATACAATTTCTGAAAATGTAGATGAATATTAAAAACCCATCCTGTACATCCTCAAATCCTGGACATCCTGATTCAGACAAAATGCAAGTTCTCAAAATATAGATGAATATTAAAAAACCATCCTATACATCCTCAAATCCTGTACTTCGACTTCGCTCAGTAACCAGACATCCTGATTCAGACAAAAAGTTATAATCTATAATATAATTACATTATACTCCTAAAAGTAAAAGTAAAAGTAAAACTATGACTATTGAACAAGCAGTTTTAGAGAACTTCCGAGAATTACCAGCAGATAAACAACAAGAAGTTTTAGATTTTATTCAATTTCTCAAACATCAATTACCAGCACAAAAACGCCGTACTCCTCCTGCTTCTATTGCTGGTAAAGGTAAAACATTGGGTGATATAGTTAGTCCTATTGTCAATCAAGAAGAGTGGGAAAATGCTGTCAAAAATGCCCAAGCTATTTTTAGAAAATATATTCCATCTACTAGAAAACTATCTGAAGAATTAATTCAGGAACGGAGAGAGGAAAGTGTAAATGAGTGAAGTTGTTTTAGATGCTTCGGCAATTTTAGCTTTACTCAATCAAGAACCTGGAAGCGAAGAAGTGTTAAAATTTATTGGGAAAGCTGCAATTAGTACAGTTAATTTATCTGAAGTAATAGCCAAATTAGCAGATGCAGGAATACCAGAAACCGATATTATTCTAATCATAAATAATCTGAATCTGGAAGTTATTGATTTTAATGAAGAACAAGCATTAAAAGCGGGAATTTTACGACCAATTACTAAATCAATTGGACTTTCATTTGGTGATAGAGCTTGTTTAGCATTAGGTATTTTTCTCAATCAACCTGTTTTAACTGCTGATCGTTTATGGAGTAATCTGAGTGTGGGAATTGAAGTGAGAATATTACGTTAGATTCTATTGTCAGAATCAGGATAACCAGGATTAAAGGATTAACAGGATAATATTTGATTTTGATATTCTGAAATATTTGAATTAGCGCAATTTCTGAAAATGTAGATGAATATTTAAAAAACATCCTGTACATCCTCAAATCCTGGACATCCTGATTCAGACAAAATGCAACTTCTGAAAATATAGATGAATATTTAAAAACTATCCTGTACATCCTCAAATCCTGTACTTCGACTTCGCTCAGTAACCAGACATCATGATTCAGACAAAAACCATTGACAGCATAACTACTATCACCATTCTACAAACAAGTATAATAAAAATATAAATAAACAGGAGGTAAGAATGTACGACAGCGATAAACGAAAACTCTTATCAGCACTATCTCACGGGGCAATTTTCTTTAGTACCACTTTTATATCCGTAGGTTTACCAATCGCCTTACTCATTATATCGGATGATCCCGTAGTTAAAGACAACGCCAAAGAATCAATAAACTTTCATTTTAACGTGTGGTTATATGGTACAATTCTAGCAGCTTTATTTTTCCTGCTGGGTTGGTTAGTATTACCCTTAGTAATATTATTACCATTAGCAGGTTTAGGATATTTGCTACATTGGGGATTAACCATCTTTGCCATTATCAAAGTTCTTGATAACCCTGATACGCCATTTCGTTACCCCTTGATATTTCGCGTCTTTTAATAACAATCAAACTCAGATATCTTTCATACCAAACTATTAAGTAAAAACATCATTTTCCTACCTACCCTGACTTCTGAATCCCGACTTCTGACTCCTTGACAATATTAACTTAACCTTATTTTCTCACATTTCTTCCAGTAAAGTGTCCAATAAGTTGTAAAATACAAAATTGCCCCACAGCTTCATCAACAGCAGGGCAAAGACAGTTAAGCACTGTTTGTAGTTTGTCGGACGGGAGCTAGGTTTTCACCTGCTTTTGTGACGCTTTCTTCTGTGTCCATTGCGTTTTTTCTTAGTCAAAAATTATGTTTCCTACCCATCGCCCCCGTCGGTTACGCACTCATCCCCAATTACGTCGCATGGTGCGTGAAACCGTTTTAACAACCAACGATTTAATTTATCCTTTGTTTGCTGTTCCTGGTGAAAGTATCGCTAACGAAGTAAAATCTATGCCGGGAGTTTATCAACTTTCCATAGATAAAATTGTAGAAGAAGCAAAGGAAGTTTATGACTTAGGAATTCCCGCTATTATTCTATTTGGAATTCCTGAAGATAAAGATGTAGATGCTACCGGTGCTTGGCATGATTGTGGTATTGTCCAAAAAGCAACTACCGCTGTTAAAAAAGCTGTTCCTGATTTAATTGTTATCAATGACACTTGTTTGTGTGAATATACAAGTCATGGACATTGTGGTTATTTAACAACTGGTGATTTAACTGGTAGAGTGTTAAATGATCCGACTTTAGAATTATTGAAAAAAACCGCAGTTTCTCAAGCTCAAGCCGGTGCAGATATCATCGCACCTTCAGGAATGATGGATGGTTTTGTGCAAGCTATCCGCGCTGGTTTAGATGAAGCGGGTTTTCAAGATATCCCCATCATGTCCTATGCGGCTAAATATGCCTCTGCTTATTATGGACCTTTCCGGGATGCTGCGGACTCTACACCACAGTTTGGAGATAGACGCACTTACCAAATGGACCCCGGTAACTCCCGTGAAGCTATCAAGGAAATTGAATTAGATATTGCCGAAGGTGCTGATATGCTGATGGTAAAACCAGCTTTGGCATATATGGACATTATCTGGCAAGTTAAGCAAGCTAGTAATTTACCTGTGGCTGCTTATAATGTCTCTGGTGAGTATTCTATGGTGAAAGCTGCTGCTTTAAACGGTTGGGTTGATGAGGAGCGTGTGGTGATGGAAACTTTGACTGGCTTTAAGCGGGCTGGTGCTGATTTGATTTTAACTTACCACGCTAAAGATGCGGCTCGGTGGTTAAAGTAGGTGACAGGTGACAGTTGACAGTTGACAGTTGACAGTTGACAGTGAACAGTGATAACTGATGACAGTGATAAAAGCTTTTGACTGTCTAAGTTTTGATTTTGGTTAATGTCCTAACCCGCTTGTCTAAGCCTATATGTTAAATTTATCTCACGCAGAGACGCAGAGACGCAGAGAGTTTTTTGAGTGTTTTTGTGTTTGGGCGTGAGATTTTTAGTATTTTGGTGACAAAATAGAACAAATTTTCCAAAAATATCAAGTCTTTATTCTCAGATATTCATAAATTGAGAATATATTGGCTAATAATTTCTTTTAACTCTTGAGGTGCTTCAATTGCTATTGCTGCTCCCAAGTCAGGACGAATAACCCACCACCACAGTAAAGTTTCTAAAAGGGTTGGTGGTTCATTATCGGGACACCATTCAATATATCCTTCATTGACACCAATGAGATTGGGAAAAATATCATTAGCTATAGCAACACGCTCATCTAATTTGTTAAATTGTACAATATCTTGCCAATTAACTTCATTGGGAATTGAGTTTAAAATTGATTGTAAGTCTAATGTCAGCATTAAATTATTCCTCCAAAAGCTCTAATAACTCTTATTCCAAAGTCTTGTTGTTCTTCAAATGACTGAAAACTTAGCCACTCTCTTACTGTAATATTTAATGATTTAGTTATTTCTGGTTGTATGGAATTATAAAAGTTGGTAATTTCTTGATGTATTGAACCTTTTCCATGTTCAAGCTTAACTAAATTTCCTGTATTATGAATAGCCTCTCCACCAAATCTTTGTAAATTGGCAGTTGTTTGACCTACAATATGATGCCAATCTTGTCCTTCACCTGCTACACCCATTGTTCTTTTAAATTCACTAAAACTTTTAAAACCTTGTCCTTCCCTTTTTGGAGAAACTTTGGTTTTTGATGCTAGTTCTTTTGCCAGTAGTTTGGCTATTTCTTCTCTAGTGTCTTCTGTCACTTAGAATACAGTTGCAAATTTAATGTTTAATGTTATGTTGATTGTAACATTTATACTCCTCTTCATTTAGTAACTTTAACTTTGTCTATCCCTAAATTTATCCACTTACAGAAACAGCTATCAAATTTTCAGTTTCTTGAAAAACGTTTTTTAGCGTTTGTACAGCATCATAGGATAATGCAAATTTAATCCTACTCACAAGTCTTTCCCAGGCTTGTAATGTGGTTTTACTGGTAGATTCACGGTATTTTTGTGTATAAAAATCTTTCCAAAAGTTAGGAGCTTTGTAGGTTTTGAGTTTACGCCAACGTTTCCGCCATGTGATAATGTCTTTATCGGTGGGCGGTTCGACTTCCAAAATGGGTGGTAAGTCTGCATAGCTGACAAATCTCACCAGATGTTCGGAGACTACTAGGATAACGTGCGCCCAACAGCGTATTCTTTTAATCTGCTCTACAGGAATTTTTAAGAGTAACGCTACTGCTTCTTTAGTAACAAACTTGAATAAGGGGTTGACGTAGTTGGAATTTGTGGGTTCTAATGTTATCATAACTTTAGCTTTTCTGTCCTTTGGTAAGATGACCTTGTTTTTAGGTGCAAACACCAATTGATAGGAATTAGTGTTTAGCTTGTCGATCGCTCTTTCGTTTGGTAGACTAGGGGCGATCGCTTTTTATGATAAAATATAATATCATTTTGTGCTATAAATATTAAAGACTATAATTAGGCTCTTGTCAAGTATGGGTTTGGTGAGGTTGCGGGTCAAAGAATTTGCGGCTGAGAAGGGTTGGACATTAAAGGAAGTTTCTGATCGTTCAGGAATAGCATACACCACTCTCAAGAATTATGCGAAGTCTCCAGGGTTAGCGTCGGTAGATGTAACTTCCCTGCATAAGTTAGCGCGGATATTTGATGTTATGATTGAAGATTTGTATGAGATAGTCAAGGAATAGGGAATAGGGAATAGGGAATAGGGAACAGGGAACAGGGAACAGATATTTTTATTATCCCTCCTGACTCCTAGAACTCCTGACTCCTAGAACTTCTAGAACTCCTGATAAATATGAAGAGTGCGATCGCTGACTGTATTAGGGTCAATGGCAAGATAAAATTTGAAAACATTAAATTCTGATAAAGGTCTAAATGGCAGAAACACTATTTTTTAACGCCCTACGGGAAGCAATTGATGAAGAAATGTCCCGCGACTCTAGCGTATTTGTTTTAGGTGAAGATGTAGGACATTACGGTGGTTCATATAAAGTCACCAAAGACCTATACAAAAAGTATGGTGATCTGCGAGTATTAGACACACCCATTGCGGAAAATAGCTTTACTGGTTTAGCTGTAGGTGCAGCAATGACGGGTTTAAGACCGATCATTGAAGGGATGAATATGGGCTTTTTGCTCCTGGCCTTTAACCAAATTTCCAATAACGCAGGGATGTTACGTTATACCTCTGGTGGTAACTTTAAAATTCCAATGGTGATCCGGGGTCCTGGGGGTGTGGGAAGACAGTTAGGTGCAGAACATTCTCAAAGGCTAGAAGCATATTTCCAGGCCGTACCCGGATTGAAAATTGTTGCTTGTTCCACACCTTATAACGCCAAAGGGTTGCTAAAAGCAGCGATCCGTGATGATAACCCAGTGTTATTTTTTGAACACGTTTTACTGTACAACTTAAAGGAAAATTTACCAGAAGAGGAATATGTATTACCTCTGGATAAGGCAGAAGTAGTACGTTCTGGTAAAGACGTGACAATTTTGACCTATTCCCGGATGCGTTATCACGTCATGCAAGCGGTGAAAACCTTGGAAAAACAAGGATATGATCCAGAAGTTATTGATTTAATTTCTTTGAAACCTTTAGATTTTGAGACTATAGGTGCTTCTATTCGCAAAACCCACCGGGTGATAGTGGTGGAAGAATGTATGAGAACCGGCGGTATCGGTGCAGAATTAACCGCATCAATAAATGATAGGTTATTTGATGAATTGGACGCGCCTGTATTACGGTTATCTTCTCAAGATATTCCCACACCTTACAACGGTAACTTAGAACGGTTAACCATTGTCCAACCAGAGCAAATTGTCGAAGCTGTGCAGAAAATGGTAGCTGCGCGAGTTTAGGGAACAGGGAACAGGGGAGCAGGGGGAGCAGGGGGAGCAGGGGGAGCAGGGGGTTAGGTATGAACAAGCATGAACAACCACAGCAGATATAAAGGGCCACAGCAAGCATGAAAAGCACAGCAGGTATGAAGAGGCACGAAGAACAACAGCAGC
>RDXV01000319.1 GCA_004292695.1 Nostocales cyanobacterium
CCCCTGCTCCCCCTGCCTCCCCTGCTCCCCCTGCTCCCCCTCTCCCCATCTCCCCAAAAATGATCATCATTACCTTTTTAGCCTTATATGTTGCTTTTAACCTGGGTGCAAACGACGTTGCAAACGCAATGGGAACATCTGTAGGTTCAAAAGCAGTGAGTTTAAAACAAGCAATCATCATTGCTGGAGTTCTAGAATTTACCGGAGCAGTATTATTTGGACATGGGGTGACAGAAACATTAAGTACAAAAATTGCCAACCCCGACTTATTTATCACCTCACCCCAAACCCTAGCATTAGGGATGATCAGCGTACTCATTGCATCCGGGGTATGGTTACAAATTGCCACTTCACTGGGTTTACCAGTATCCTCATCTCATGCAGTAGTTGGGGCGATCGCCGGCTTTACCTGGGTAGCATTAGGAATAACAGCCATAGACTGGCCATCAATTAGGTTAATAACCATTGGTTGGGTATTAACACCGATCATCAGTGCAATTATTACTATTATTTTTTACAGCATCATCAAAACCTGGATTCTTGATAACCCTGATCCCCAAAGACAAATCAAAGAATGGATTCCCTGGTTAAGCGTAACTTTACTGAGTATCTTTGGTATTATAGTTTTCCCATCTTTAACTCAACCACTCACCCAATTTTTAAATCAAAACATCGGTTTAAATCTTCCCACCCATGACATCCCCATCCTCACAGGAGTCATAGCCAGCATCGGCTTAACATTCTATAACTGGAAAAGCCTAAAAAACCAGCCAACTACCAACCCCGTCCAAAAACCAAGTGAAAAAATATTTGCACGCTTTCAATTATTAAGCGCTTGCTTCGTCGCCTTTGCTCATGGATCAAACGATGTCGGCAACGCGATCGCCCCCTTAGCAGTAATATTTTATATCACCCAAAACCAAACAGTACCCAACACTGGGATCACAATTCCCCTTTGGATCATCATACTTGGAGCTACAGGCATAGTTTTAGGTTTAGCAATATTAGGTAAAAAAGTTATCACAACCATAGGTGAAAACATCATTCACCTAGAACCCAGTAGCGGATTCTGTGCCGAAATAGCCACCGCCACCACCATACTACTAGCCTCCAAACTAGGCTTACCTGTATCCACCTCTCACGCCCTAGTTGGCGGTGTAGTGGGTATTGGCATAGTGCAAAACCTCAAAGAAATAAAACTGCAAACACTCCAGGGAATAGCCGCAGCTTGGGTAATTACAGTTCCCATAAGTGCCGTAATCAGCGCAATAATATTCAGTATCATCCGGATACTCGTAAATGCAAACTGAATTCTATGGAGATTCTTACCTATAGGTTATTTTATGTATGTAATACACAACAATATAACAAATTAAGTAATATTACTGTTTTCTCACTTAAAATTACGTACTTTACTTGCACTTAAAAACCAAATCTTAGCCCATAAAAAGCAGTCATACCCTGCAATTATGCTTAAAAAACATAATTTTGCAGAATTTCTGACTATTGATTAGAATATTGTCCAAGAGGCAATAATATATTTACAGTTGACAGAACAATACTCTAATTCTCCACCTCAAAGGAAACTGTCACACAATTTACATTGTTCACAAATTTGGTTTTTAACAGCCTTTTGGGGGAGGAAAAAGGCACAGAGCAAGAAGACAGCAGTCGCTTCCAAAGGGGAAACCCCTAAACCAAGCTGTCTGGAAAAGGTAAAACAAGGTATCAGGTGAAAAGTGGATGGAAATTCTCCCCATATCTCCTGTTTTTTCACAAACTACCGATATTCAGAGGTTGAAAACAGTTATCTGAAAACACTTATCAGTTAATCATCAATAATCAACAGTCCACAATGCCAAGTTATCAGTCAGTAGTCAACAGCCAAACAACTCACAACTGATACAGCAGAATTCAGGAGTCAGGAGTCAGGAGTCAGGAAGAAAACTGGCTTTCTGGATAGGGTTCAATCTTGATTCTGTATATCTTAGAAAACTGCTGTAACTAAATTTATTGTCAAGGTGTTAGAGGTTACAAACTAATGGGGCGATTTGAAAAGCGATCAGAAAACCAAAGAAGTCGAGGAGACTTGCCGAGAGCCGCAGAAAATGCCCTCTGGGATGTAGTTGAAGACTTAGAACATCTGCAACAAAACTTTCTGAAGTCATTACAAGACGATGTTAAACGTTTAGATGCTGAGAAAACCCGTCTAGCAAGTGATATTCAGAGATTAGTAGAAGAAAAAGACAAATTACAACAA
>RDXV01000320.1 GCA_004292695.1 Nostocales cyanobacterium
GGTTTACTGATTTTTCTGATTGTCCGATACCTGCTGAGTAGATGACACTTTTTATCAATACACTATTTTCCTACTTTGTCAATGCGTAAGTCCTATAAACTATCTGATATGAAGACTTTTTACTTTTATGATGAAGTATATTCTGAGCAATAACACCTCCCATCCATCCACCTATTAACTCCCAAAAATGCAGCGTGTTTTCAGTTTGTAGGTTTGATTAGGTCAAAATTACAATATTCAAAAAAATTAACATAAAAAACCCAGAGTCAGGTTAGATAATAACGGCTGATTGATATTATCTATAATTTACCCTGGAAAACAAAAATGGATGAAGAACAACGCCGTGCTTACTGGCGTGCTAACACAGCTTTAATTAGAAACTTGTTAATTATTTGGGCTTTAGTGTCTTTGGTTTTTAGTATTTTGTTGGTGCAACCATTAAATACAATTAGGTTTTTTGGAGTTCCCTTTGGCTTTTGGATGGCACAACAAGGATCAATTGTGATTTTTGTAGTGTTAATTTTTATCTATGCTTTCCAAATGGATAAATTAGACCAGAAATATAACATTAAAAAGTGAGGAAAAATAGTGTCTGTTGAACTTTGGACAATTATCATTGTAGGACTTTCTTAGGAATGCCAACTTGGTTTTTTAGTGTTTCTGCTGAAGGAATTGGTACTTTAGGAATGATTATTAATTGTATTGTCACCCTGATAGTTTCTCGTTTAACTCCACCACCACCGGCAGAAATCCAAGATTTAGTAGAAGATTTAAGAACTCCTACTTTAGAATAAATCAGTAAACAGGGAATAGGGAACAGGGAATAGGGAACAGTGGAAAGATTGACTACCAATTACCAATTACCCATTACCAATTACCCATTACCCAATTCCTCAATATTTTTCATTACTTGTTGATATAATTCCCTGTTACCTTCCCGATCAAAAATAGCGGCCGCCCGTTGTAAATCTTGTAAAGCACTACGTTTATCTCCCGCAGCAGCAAAAGCATTTCCTCGGTTATTATAAGCAGCTCCGAAATTAGGATTTAAACGGATAGCTTGGTTATAATCTGCAATTGCTTTCTGTTGATCTCCTTGGGCATAAAAAGCATTTCCTCGGTTATTATAAGCAACAGAATAATTTTGATCTATTCTAATTGCTTCAGAATAATCTTCAATTGCCCCATTTCTATCACCTTGAGCAGAACGAGCATTACCACGATTATTATAAGCCTCTGCGTAACTTGGAGCTAAACGAATCGCTTCATCATAATCAGAAATAGCTGCTTGTTGATCACCCAAAGACGCAAAAGCATTACCACGATTATTATAGGTTTCTGCATCATTAGGATTGAGACGTAAAGCTTGATTATAGTCTGCAATTGCACCCTGTTTATTACCAGAATCAAAATAAGCTAAACCCCGACTTTTAAACGCCGGTGCATACTCAGAATTTAAACTAATGGAACGACTATAAGCAGCAATAGCAGCTTCAGAATTACCTTGAGAATGTTGTTTTTGTCCTTGTATATAAAACTCCCCAGCTTTAGAAGTTCTGGGTGTAATTCTGTTAGGAGGACTTACCCCAACTTCTGTAACTAAAACATCTTGACTGCGGTTGCAACCAACGGTTAATAATCCACTGAAACTAGCGATTATAACTACCGCAATCAATTTACCAAACTTTTGTGTTTTGTGTGTCAATAACTGCTTTTTCATAAGATATAATAAATTACTACTATACTGATTCACACTCAGAGAAAATAAGCAACAGGGAACTTGTAGGAGGTTGGGATTGAAACCCCTAGCTTTAAACCCCTAACTTCAGCATTCAGTCAAATATCAAATATTTTTCTAGCTGAAATATCACCATTATCTAATTCACATCCTCAGCACTACTATCAGGTAGAACATCATCCGCACCCTAGAATCATATTTTTTACTTTTTTTACTTTTTTTACTTTTAATTAAAATCTTTCCCTGATTTTAGCTATTTTTTCATATATCTAATGTATAAAATCCTGCACTTTCATAATCATCAGATGTTCACTGATAACTGATAACAGGTGACAGTTGACAGTTGACAGTGAACAGTGAACAGTAAACAGTGAACAGTGAACAGTAAACAGTGAACAGTGAACAGTAAACAGTAAACAGTAAACAGTGAACAGTGAACAGTGAACAGTAAACAGTGATAACTGATAACTGATAACTGATAACTGATAACTGATAACTGATAACTGATAACTGATAACTGA
>RDXV01000321.1 GCA_004292695.1 Nostocales cyanobacterium
CATCTCCCCATCTCCCCATCTCCCCCATCTCCCCATCTCCCCATCTCCCTTACCTTCTCACCATACCGCTAAAACCAGAGGCTTTGAACTGTTTTAACTGTAGGGGTGTGGGTTGGTTTGTGGGTACGGATATTCTGATTTCAAAGTCGCTGACACCGGGGGGAACTTCGGGTATTGAACCTAAACGGGTACGGTTTTGTAAAATAGGATTGTTGTTAGCGTCGTAAATACGCCCAAAGATATCTGCATCATATACAGTTTTGTAGGTGCTGTTTTCTGCTTTACCTACAACAAGAAAACAATTAGCAGCAGCACCTGATCCATTACTTACCACTGCACCTTCAGCTAGTTCTGGGGGACAATCTTTGTAAGATAAATCAGATAGTTTTATTTGTGTTAGTGCATGGGCAGGAGTGGTAAAATTCCCAGAGAGGAAGACTATTAACAAGGCTGCAAAAATTAGTTTGAAGGTTCGCAGTAGCATAAAATACACCTTATATGTTTTCTACTAATTCTGATTGTTTGCTTTCGGTGATCAAAACTTCCCGGTAAAAGGTGAGAAGACTTGAAAGTAAGTTTGCAATAATTGTAAACAGAAACCATCATTTGTGGGAGCTTATGAATAGCGATGAGATAGAAGCAGCACTAAACACAGCTTTTAATAGTTGTGATGTAGCTGGTTATCCTCTCACGGATACGCAGAAACAAATATTGCTGCAAGTAGTCAGGCAATTTCAGAGTAGCTCAAATTCTAGGGTATCAGATACTGCTAATCCTTTGGATGAACTCACACCGGAGGAGTTGGAAGCGTTTTTAAAGTTCGTGAAAATACAAGAAGAACAAAACCGAACTTGGAAGGTGCAGTTGTTGAATGATTGGCTTTTGGGACAAGATTCGGGTAAGGTGCAGTTTATCCGTGATAATTATGGTTTACAGTGGTTAAATCGCATAGAATCTTACCATTTTGATAAATATTCTTATTTTGAAGAAGCATTAAAATTAAAAATTGGCGATCGCATTGAAGTATCTAATGCTTTGTGGGAATGGATACCAGAAAATGATCAAGAACAACGGGAATGGTTTCCCTGTATGGTAATTCAAATATATGAACCGGCTCAATATGACGATGATTTTACTAATTGTTTGATCCGGTTTTTTAATGGTACTGAATATGAAATTCAAGGTATTTATGAATGGAATCGTTATAATTGGAGGCGGCCACAAAGTTAGTTTTATAGGATTTAGACTACAATAATTAATAGTAATAATCGGAGTAAGTATAATTATGCTCCCTATCAAAATAGAAGAAACAATTCTTGATTCTGAACCTCTAGTTAATTTTCCCACTCAAAACGATTTACCCTGTGATGACGATGACGTTATGGAAACTCTGCGCCATAAATATCAAATGGATTTGTTATTAGAAAGTATTTTACCTTGGTTAGAAAAACGCCAAGATGGTTTTGCAGCAGGGAATATGTTTGTTTATTTTAGTCCCTACCAAGTGAAGAGATATGATTATAAAGGACCTGATTTTTTCTGTGTTTTAGATGTTCCCCAACAGGAAAGGAAATGTTGGGTAGTTTGGGAAGAAGGAAAAACCCCTGATGTAGTCATAGAATTGTTATCTGAAAGCACTGCAAACTACGATAAAACCAAGAAGAAATTAGTTTATCAAGACCGGATGCGAGTACCGGAATATTTCTGGTATGATCCTTTTAATGCTGATGATTGGGCAGGTTTTTCTATTGTTAATGGAGTCTATCAACCCCTTCCCCGTGATGACAAAAATCGCTATATTAGTGAGAAATTGCAGTTAGCTTTAGTCAGATGGCAAGGTGTTTATAGAGGTGTTGATACTGTTTGGTTAAGGTGGGAAACTTTGGATGGTGAGTTGCTGTTAACAGATAAAGAAGTTAGTGAACAAGAAAAACAACGTGCAGAACAGGAAAAACAACGTGCGGAACAGGAAAAACAACGTGCTGATAATGCAGAATTAGAAATTGCCAGGTTAAGGGAATTGTTGAAAAATTCAGGTGTTGATCTTAATGGTTTAGAGTAATCATTAGATTTCATATATCAGTGGATAGATCCTTGATTTATCCCTGATAAATTTGATTTTTTGATTTTTTGATTTTTTGATTTTAGATAAGGAGTAAATAAGTACCCAAGCAAAATTAATTTAACATATCGAGTGAAAACAAAAATGTCTGTATTCCTTACCTGTTCCCTGTTCCCTGTTCCCTGTTCCCTCTCCC
>RDXV01000148.1 GCA_004292695.1 Nostocales cyanobacterium
CCCCCTGCTCCCCTGCCTCAATTACCTATAACCCTCCCAAGGCATAACTTCCAAAGTTCCACTAGGTTTAAAAGTTACTTGAAAATGTGCTAAAGGTTCTTTGTTATTGGCAGCAGCTACATTTGAACCATACACGGATTGAAACATCTGGGGTAAAGGTGTTTCTCGAAAATAATCAAACGCCACTTGATTTAATGGTTCATAGTCAGCGATGACACCAATTTTGTTAACGGCTACCCGATATTGCAATTCTCTGTTAAAGGTTGGTGTCACACTCCAATTTTGACGAATTGTGTTGTACAGTTTTTGCTCTAATTCTTTTACTGTACTGGTGTCAGTAATTTTTTCCCCAACTACCTTTGGTGTATCAGCATAACCACGCCAAGGACTAACTTCTAAAATTCCTTTTCTGGTAAAGACTACTTTAAACTGGGCAATTGGTTCATTGTTCATCATGCCATTGGCAGGAGTATATAGCAGTTTAAGTAATGGTGTTTTTTCTATTTCGTCGCTGGCTAGGCTATTGACAGATTTATAACCAAGAATACTACCATCAGCCCCTACACCTAAACGATATACTAAATCCTCTTTGATTTCGGAACGATTCTCCCACACGGAATTAACTTGATTATAAACTTGACGTTGTAATACTCGTAATTGTGAGGAATCGGTAATTTCGGAAACTTGACTTAGTAGTGCTTCTAAGTCTCTAGTTAGTGGTTTGGATGATTCAGTGTTTGTTGGGCTACTTGTTGGTTCAACAGTATCTGTTGGTGTAGTGCCTTGAGTGGGTGTAACGGTGGGTGTAGCTGTAGGTGTAACAGCGCTACTTTGTTCCCCTTGTGCTGGTTCTGGTGGACGGACTTGAGGGGGAGGAATTAAGCTAAAGGCAAAGGCAGCAGCGGCTAAACTGGATAAACCAATACTAGCTGGTACTACTTGTTTGAATATAGCCTGACTGGTGTTGCCATACAATCTAGTCACAGGTTGTAGTTCCAGTGTTAGTTCTGGTAGGGTTTGAGTATCAGCAAAAAACTGATCTACTGCTTCGACTAAATCAAACAACTGTACTGTATTCAAATCAACTTGAACAGGCTGTTTAGTTTGGTTAAGGGGAGATTCTGCACGATCACCTGTCATTTCTGAATGAACAATTAATTTATGTCGGTTGTTGTTAATTTTTTGAAATTCTACTAATTCTGAATCAGGATTGTGTGCTTGGGGGTTAGGTACACTACTTAAAAATTCTTGGGCGTAGGCGCTAACTGCTCTAACTAAACTTTCAAATAATTCTCTACCCCCAGCAATGGGTTCACTATTGTTCGCTAAGTAAAATTCTGCATTTACTAAGATGGCTAATTCTGGCCGTAATTCTGGTTGCTTTTGGGCGGATGTAGCATCTGTTAAGCCTTCTAATAGTAATGTGCAGTTGGGTAAGCTGTATTTACGTTGAATATTCATCTTACACCCCCAATATATGCTCGCCACACCAGAACCCTTGGTGGCAAGATGTATAGGTCAGAAAAATTGGTAAAAATGGTAAAAATAGTAAAAAAAGCAAGATAACCTCCAATTTGTCAATGATTTTGGTTTAGATATGGTTTTAAGTGAGAGAATGTTAATCCACTTCACCGTCGAAAAGAGAAATCCAGAACCGCTGCATTCCCGCTGTACCAGTGCAAAATAGTAGTTTTCCTAATAAATCTATAGCTAGTTCATCTAATTTTTCATCTGAGTTTAAGGTTAGTAATACTGAGCGTCGGGCATTCATGCGACTTTTGAAATGCGCTCTAAACCGTTCTAGGTAGTTAGCTAGACGCAAATTCTGTTCTAATGGAATCTGTTTTTCGGATAGTTGCTGATATATCATTAATAACTGACGGATGACTACTGTCAATCGTCTAGCTATGTAGCAGGTGATGATGACTAATGCTTTGGCTTCAAGAACGCTTAAAGGACGGCGGCTGTGCGCTCTTCGCATGGGGTTAGAACTTCGCATTCGCCACAGGTTTACTCGATTTTTAATAATTCCTGTTAGGTCTAGTTCTTGACCAAAGGCTAGGATAGCTTCTGATCCTCCTAGTTCTAAGGCTTCAATGGCTAGTAATATTAGGTCTATTTCTACTGTTGTTCTGCGAGGACATCCCAGTCCGCTAATTGCAGGATCTGGAAGTGCATCCAGTATCATTGGCATAGTCTCAGGAGGTGGACTATTTAATGGTGTTACATTTGCGGAGACATTCATTCTATAAAATACCTTGTACTATTCCAACAAACTGAGTGAAACAAATTAAAAGATAGATAGCCAAACCAAATCTCAGTTTTGTGGTTATGGCTCATGCAACCCAATATATAAATTTACTCTTGTTCATCCAAGATTTCCCTATACTGTAATGAATCTTTTAAAGCATAAACTCACCTACTTAACTACTGACTATAACAGTGGCGATACCTCTCTAGGTTGTTGTCAATTCTTGACTCTTGTCAATGATTGATCCAACATACAACTAGACTCTCCAGAATATGACATTATAGTGTACGATTTCCCTGGTATTTGGGAATTGGTTTATTTATTGTCTTTTGGTTTTCTCTGTTCTCTGTTCCCTACTTACTAGCAAATATGGACTTAAAATCTTTAATTCGTGACATACCGGATTTTCCTAAACCTGGAATTTTATTTAGGGATATTACTACCTTACTCCGCGATCCTGATGGTTTACGCTATACTATTGACTTTTTAGCACAAAAATGTATTGAATCTGATATTCAACCTGATTGTATTGTGGGTATGGAGTCACGGGGTTTTATTTTTGGCGCTCCTTTGGCCTATCGTTTGGGTGCTGGTTTTATTCCTGTTCGTAAACGAGGTAAGTTGCCCGCAGCAGTTCATAGTATTGATTATCAGTTAGAGTATGGTACAGATAGCTTAGAAGTACATCAGGATGCTTTACATCCAGGTAGTAAAGTTTTGATTGTTGATGATTTAATTGCTACTGGTGGTACTGCTAGTGCTACGGCTAAGTTATTACAGCAAGTTGGCTGTGAATTGGTAGGTTTCGGTTTTATTATTGAGTTACGGGAATTACAAGGTCGTCAATATCTCCCTCAAGTACCTATTATTTCTTTGGTTGAGTATTAATTTTATTTGGGTAATTGACAGGTGACAGTTGACAGTTGATAGTTGACAGTTGACAGTTGATAGTTGACAGTTGACAGTTGACAGGTGACAGTAAAGAGTTTATCTATTCCCTATTCCCTATTCCCTATTCCCTACCTTCACGAAAAGACTTTCTCAGTAACCCCTGGTTAATAATTGATAATGACTAATACAAAAACTTCTCTAGCAAATGGGCGCAGTTGGCTAATTAAGGTGTTAACAGATGAAACTTTTATCTATGTTATTAAACGATTATTACAGGCTTTATTAACTATTTTTCTGGCTTCGGCTTTGTCTTTTTTTGTGATGAAATTGTCTCCTGGTGATTATGTGGATACTCTTAGACAAAATCCTAAGATTTCACCAGAAAGAATTGAGGAAATTAGACAACAATTTGGTTTGGATAAATCTTGGTTAGAACAGTTTTTGCTGTGGTTAAAACAAATTATTACTCAAGGTGATTTTGGTACAAGTTTTGTTTATCAACGTTCTGTATCTTCTTTGTTATTGGAGCGTGTACCAGCAACTTTGTTATTGGCGATCGCCTCTTTGTTTATAACCTGGTCTATAGCTATTCCTTTGGGTGTTCTTGCTGCTGTTAAACAAAATCGCCCTACTGATAAAATTCTACAGGTTTTGAGCTACGCTGGGCAAGGTTTCCCTAGTTTTATTACTGCTTTATTTTTGTTGTTTTTTGCCCAAGTTACTACCCCATTATTTCCTGTGGGGAATATGACTAGCATTGATCATGCTGAGTTAACCTGGTTAGGTAAAATTTTAGATATTGCTTGGCATAGTATTTTACCTTTGATAGCTTTAAGTATTACCAGTTTTGCTGGTTTACAACGAATTATGCGTGGTCAATTGTTGGATGTTTTACGACAAGATTATATCCAAACTGCTCGCGCTAAGGGTTTACCAGAAAACCGAGTTATTTATGTTCATGCTTTAAGAAATGCTATTAACCCTTTGATCACTTTATTGGGTTTTGAATTAGCAGGTTTGTTAAGTGGTGCTTTTATTACTGAAAATTTCTTTAATTGGCCTGGCTTGGGTAAGTTAACTTTACAAGCTGTTTTAGCTAAAGATCAATATTTGGTCATGGCTAGTTTAGTAATGAGTGCGGTGTTATTAATTCTGGGTAATTTAATTGCTGATTTAATGTTAAAAGCTGCTGATCCTAGAATTAAATTAGAGGATTTGAATTAATCAGGAGATCAAGGAGTCAGGAGATCAAGGAGTCAGGAGTCAGGAGTCAGGAGTTCAAGGAGTCAGGAGTTAGGAGAAGGAAAATTAATCCAGTTACCAGTCAATTTTAATTTTATACTAATTTAATCATGGCTAAATTAAAAAACACAAAAACCACTAAAACCGATAACGAAACCTTAGAACAAAAACTGTGGAAGTCGGCGGATAAGCTACGGAAAAATATGGACGCTGCGGAATATAAACACGTTGTTTTAGGGTTAATCTTCTTAAAATATATTTCTGATTCCTTTGAGGAATTACACCAAAAACTAATAGAGGGTGAAGGAAATTATGCAGGTGCAGATCCAGAAGATAAAGATGAATATATAGCCGAAAATGTGTTTTTTGTCCCAGAAAATGCTAGATGGTCTTATTTACAAGCTAAGGCTAAACAGCCAGAAATTGGTAAATTTGTAGATGAGGCAATGATTTCCATTGAGACAGAAAACACCCAATTAAAAGGAATTTTACCTAAAGTTTACGCTCAACAGAAATTAGATAAAGCCTCACTAGGAAGTTTAATAGATTTAATTGGTAGTTGTAAATTAGTTAAAGATGAAAAAAGCAATGTTGAACAACTAGACTTAGACTTAGAACAGAATGCAGCCAAACTAAAAGGTGATGTTTTAGGACAAGTTTATGAATATTTCTTAGGAGAATTCGCCTTACTAGAAGGACGCAAAGGAGGACAATTTTACACCCCAGAAAGTATTGTGAAATTATTAGTAATAATGATAGAACCCTATTCTGGGAGAGTATTTGATCCTTGCTGTGGTTCGGGGGGAATGTTTGTTTGGAGTGAGAAGTTTATCGCTGCACACCAGGGAAAGGTTGACAACATTTCTATTTATGGACAGGAAAGCAACGAAACCACCTGGCGTTTGTGTAAGATGAATTTAGCAATTAGGGGTATAGATACTTCTCAAATTAGATGGAATAATGAGGGGTCATTTTTATATGATGCACACCCAGATTTAAAAGCTGATTTTATCCTAGCTAACCCTCCTTTTAATGATAGTGACTGGGGTGGGGAATTATTACAAAATGATGGACGCTGGGTATATGGTAAACCACCGGTGGGTAACGCTAACTTTGCTTGGGTACAACATTTTATTTATCATTTATCACCAACAGGAAGTGCGGGTTTTGTGTTGTCTAATGGTTCGTTATCTTCCAATACTGGAGGAGAGGGAGAAATTAGACAGAAGTTAGTAGAAAATGACTTAGTAGATTGTATTGTTATGTTGCCAACTCAGTTATTTTATAATACTGGGATTCCCGCTTGTTTATGGTTTATTAGTCGTTATAAAAATGTGCAAGAAAACGGGAATAAAAACCGCAGTCGTAAAGGTGAGGTGTTATTTATTGATGCTTCCGAAATGGGAGAAATGATAAATCGGAGAAATCGGATTTTAACTGATGATGATATTAATAAAATCGCTCATACTTACCATCAATGGAAACTGGAAAAGGGGAATTATCAAGATATCAAAGGTTTTTGTAAGTCTGCAAATATTGAAGATATTAAAAAACATAATTTTGTGTTAACACCGGGGCGGTATGTGGGTATACCTGATGTTGTGGAGGATGGAGAATCTTTTGATGATAAAATGCAGAAGTTAACCCTAGAGTTAGGGGAACAAATGCGAGAGGGGGAAGTTTTGGATAAGGAGATTAAGAAACAGTTAGCAAAAGTTGGTTTTAGAATTGATTAATAACCACAAGATCCCCGACTTATTGAAGAAGTCAGGGATCTAAAACAAGTATAAATTATCTGGTAAAATATCAGTTACTATATCTGATCATAACATAAATATTCAGGAGGGTAAATAAATATGATTAAAGCAGAAGATCGCCAAATTGCTTTAGAATTTCGTGAGCGTTTATCAGCAATAATTCCTATTTTAGATTTACGGGTTTTTGGTTCAAGAGCGAGGGGTGATGCTACTCCAGAATCAGATTTAGATTTATTTATTAAACTTGCTGATTTAGATCGCTCCTGTCGAGAAAAAATTAGTAATTTGGCTTGGGAGATTGGGTTTAAATATGATGTGGTAATTTCTACCTTTGTGGTGACAGAATCACAAATTAATCAAGGTGCTATGGGTGCTAGTCCTTTACTTTTTCAGGTTTTAAAAGAGGGTATTTCTATATTAGAGTAAACGCAGATTAACGCGGATGAACGCAGATATTTTTTTACTTTATTAGGCTATAAATAATATAAAATTGGTTTTTTTGATTTAGTTAAGGTGGGGTGATTTATGAGTGAGTGGAAAGAAACAGATTTAGTTAATCTAAAAGTACCTTTACCACATTTAGAAGAACAAAAAAGAATAATGGCTTTCTTATCCTGTTTAGATGCCAAAATAGACAACCTCAGACGACAAAACGAAACCCTAGAAAAGATAGCACAAACCCTATTTAAGCATTGGTTTATTGACTTTGAATTTCCCAATGAAGAGGGTAAACCTTACAAGTCCTCTGGGGGTGCGATGTCTCCTTCTGAATTAGGCGATATTCCCGCAGGTTGGAAGGTTGGGAAGTTAGGAGAAATTATAAATATCAAACATGGATTCGCTTTTAAAGGTGAATGTATAGTCAAAGAAGAAACTTCCCAAATTCTTCTAACTCCAGGGAATTTTAAAATTGGGGGTGGATTTAATGATAATAAATACAAATACTATTCAAATGACGATTATGCCAAAGAATATATTTTAAATAAAAAAGATTTAATAGTTACAATGACAGATTTAAGCAAAGAAGGAGACACTTTAGGTTATCCTGCTATTGTGCCAGAAATTAAAGGAAAAATCTTATTACATAATCAGAGGTTAGGAAAAATTGAAACAAATTCAATAAACAAGCCATTTTTGTACCATTTAATGTGTACTAGAGAATACCGTTCTTATGTTTTAGGTACTTCATCTGGTTCTACTGTAAGGCACACATCACCTTCAAGAATTTGTGATTATCAATTTGTTATGCCTAGTCCTATAGTTATAAATAATTTTTCTAAAATAGCAGAAACAATAATTGATAAACAGTTAGCTAACTTTAGTTATATTCAAACTCTCATAAAAACTCGTGATGTACTTTTACCTAAATTAATGACTGGAGAAATTAGAATTCAAGATAAAAATACTTTAATTGAAAAGGTGTGAAAATGACAAATCTACTTCAATACAAAGATGACCCAGAATTTAATGAATATTTAGATAGTATTGGCGGAATTTTTGAGATAAAAAATTATTTCTCCGCACCTGCAAGTCAAGTTCTCTATGAGATGGATGTACAGGCATATATTGAAGATTACAATGATTATATAACACAACAAAAAAATAACTTCGTCCAAAAGGTGATTGACAGATTTCCTGCACCAATAGCATTTTATTTTGACCAAGTAGAACATGGGTATGAGAATAATTTTCAAAGATTACATTTACTTCGTTCTGTATGGGAATCTATAATATACACTTTTTATGCTTTAACTCTTGGAGAGGTAGTTGCTAAACAAATAAATATATCAACATTAAGAATTTTTAATAATCAACTAATAAAATGTGATAAAAACGGATTATTGGGTGATAGGCTGGGTTATAAGCTAGAAGTTATAAGAAAAATTCTGAAGTATGATATAGATTCTTTAGCCCCTCAATTAGTAGTTAATAGTATTCTCTCCTTGCCTTTGATTGATACTTTAGAAGAGCTAAATCATGAAAGAAACTCTTTTTCGCATATTGCTGCATTAACAGAATCCCAAGCAGAGGATAGATGTAGAGAACTTTATCCTAAAGTTTTTGACTTACTTTTCAATCTTAAAGGTTTAGAGAATATATCATTTATACAGTTTGAAAAAATGTACTCAGCAGAAGAATTTAAATTTTTTAAGTTTTTTGGGCATTCATTAAGAAAAAGGAATTATGATAAAACTTTAAATCTTACATTTGTTCAAGCGAATCTAGAATCTTTCAGACAAAATGTTTCATTTTGTGAGATTCAGGATAGCGGCGAAATTATCTGTCTATCCCCTTTTATTCACTTTATTCTGGATGAAGAAAAACAGCCTAAGATATCTTTTTTAAAAAAGCAAGATCCAGACGATTTAAACAAATTTATATTTGAACAAGTTCGAGATTCTCCTAGAGAAGTAAGAATAGAAAGTAATATTTTTGATAAATCAATTCACAAACTACGAGCTTTATTATGAGTAACCTAACTGAAAGTCAGATTGAAAATTTAGCTATTAGCCTCCTAACTAACTTAGGATATGAACACATACACGGTGTTACTATCGCCCCTGACAGCGACAACACAGAACGCCAAAATGATAATGATGTCATCCTCAAAAACCGCCTTATCCATGCCATTAACACCATTAACCGTCACATACCTCTAGAAGCCAGAGAACAAGCACAACTTATCATTACTAATATTAGCAGTCCTGACCTAATTAATAATAACGAAACCTTCCATAAATACCTCACAGAAGGAATAGATATAGAATATCAATTAGACGGAAATACTAGAGGTGATAAAGTCTGGTTAATTGATTTTCAAAACCCAGAAAATAACGAATTTTTAGCAGTTAATCAATTTACAATTATTGAAAATAACCATAACCGCCGCCCCGATATTATCTTATTTATTAACGGTTTACCTTTGGTAGTTATTGAACTAAAAAACCCCACAGATGAAAAAGCTACTATTGAGAAAGCATTTAATCAATTAGGAACATATAAAGCGGAAATTCCCAGTTTATTTATCTATAACGCCTTTTTAATAATTGCAGACGGTTTAGAAGCCCGTGTAGGTTCATTATCTGCTGACTTGCAAAGGTTTATGAAATGGAAACTTCCCCAACCGCTACCAGGAAAAGAAATTGAAATAGAAACTATAATTAAAGGACTGTGTAATAAAACCACAATTTTAGATTTTATTCGTCACTTTACCGTTTTTGAAAAAACCAAACAAGAACACCCAAAAACCAAAATTACCACTATTAAAACCATTAAAAAAATCGCAGCCTATCATCAATATTACGCTGTTAATAAAGCCGTTGATAGTATCTTTCAATCTGTCAACCAACCCGTAGGGGCAATTCATGAATTATCCCTACAAAATAATGATATTCAAACTAGAAAAGGTGGCGTACTGTGGCACATCCAAGGAAGCGGAAAATCCTTATCAATGGTATTCTTAACCGGAAAACTCGTTTTAACTCTAGATAACCCTACCATCGTCCTATTAACCGACCGTAACGACCTAGACGACCAATTATTTGATACCTTCGCTACATCCCGTCAACTCCTGAGACAAGAACCCCAACGAGCAGAAAACCACCAACAGGTACAAGAACTTTTAAACGTCGCCTCCGGTGGTATCGTTTTTACCACAGTCCAGAAATTTTTACCCCAAGAGGGAGAAATTATTTATCCCCTCATTTCCCCCCGTGCTAACATCGTTGTTTTAGCAGATGAAGCACACCGTAGCCAGTACGGTTTCAAAGCCAGAGAAATTGATATCAAAGATGAAAAGGGCGTAATTATAGGTAAACAAACCCGCTATGGTTTCGCTAAATATATTCGTGATGCTTTACCTTATGCTACCTTTGTGGGTTTTACAGGTACACCAGTAGAAAAAACAGACCAAAATACTCCCGCCGTCTTTGGAGACTACATAGATATTTATGATATAGCCCAAGCGGTAACAGACGGGGCAACAGTTCCTATTTACTACGAAAGCCGACTGGTAAAAATAGAATTAGACGACACCGGAAAACAACTTTTAGCAGAACTAGACGAAGACTTAGAAGGACTGGGAGAAGGTGAAAACGTCCAACAGACAAAAGCCCAACGCACTAAATTAGAAGCTGTCATTGGTGCAACCCAAAGAGTAGAAACTATTGCCCAAGATATCATCCAACACTTTGAAACCAGGCAACGGGTATTTTCTGGTAAAGCCATGATAGTTACTTTTAGCCGTGCTATTGCGGTGCAACTCTACCAAGAAATAATTAAATTACGTCCTCAGTGGCACAGTGACGAATTAGACCAGGGAACAATTAAAGTAGTTATGACTGCTGGTGCTAGTGATGGTCCAGAAATGGCTAAACACCACACCAGCAAACGAGAACGGGGTATTTTAGCTAATAGACTAAGAGAACCCCAGGACTCACTACAGCTAGTGATAGTTTGTGATATGTGGTTAACTGGTTTTGATGCCCCTTGTTTGCATACCTTGTACATTGACAAACCGATGAAAGGCCATAACCTGATGCAAGCTATAGCCAGGGTTAACCGTGTTTATTTAGATAAACCAGGTGGGTTAATAGTTGACTATTTAGGAATAGGAAATGACTTAAAAGAAGCACTCGCTTTTTATGCAGAAAGTGGAGGACAAGGAGAACCAACATTAGACCAAGAAACGGCTATTAATTTAATGTTAACTAAATTAGAAATAGTCGAACAATTAATGGCTGGTTGTGCTTATGGTGAATATTTTAATAGTGACACTGGACGGAAGTTACAAATTATTTTAGAAGCTGAGGAACATATATTAAGTTTAGAAAATGGTAAAGACAGATTTAATCAAGAAGTTACCGCCCTTTCTCAATCTTTTGCTTTAGCTGTTCCCTCAAAAAAAGCTATGAATGTAGCTGCTAAAGTATCATTTTTTCAAGCAGTAAAAGCCAGATTACAAAAATTTGATAATAGTAATAGTAATGGGGTTTCTCATCATGATATTTCTACTGCTATTAAACAAGTGGTAGATCAGGCATTAGTATCATCAGGAGTAATAGATATTTTTGATGCTGCGGGAATTAAAAAACCAGATATTTCTATTCTTTCTGATAGTTTCATGGCAGAAATTAGAGGTTTAGAATATAAAAATCTGGCTGTGGAATTATTGAAAAAATTACTCAATGATGAAATTAGAACCCGTCAAAAAACTAATTTAGTCCAAAGTCGGAGTTTAAAGGAATTGTTAGAAAATACTTTAAGAAAATATCAAAACCGTGTTATTAGTACCACAGAAGTAATTGAGGAATTGATTAATATAGCTAAGGAAGTTACGAAAGCAGATCAACGGGGAGAAGAATTAGGTTTATCTAATTATGAATTAGCTTTTTATGATGCTTTAGCTGAAAATAACAGCGCTAGGGATGTGATGGGGGTAGATAAACTGCGAGAATTAGCTATTGTTTTAGTACAAAGAATCCAAAAAAACGCCAGCATTGACTGGAATATTAAAGAAAATGTGAGAGCGAGAATGAAAGTTATGGTTAAGCGTTTATTACGGGAGTATGGTTATCCTCCTGATATGCAAGCATTAGCTACAGAATTGGTGTTAGAACAGGCTAAATTATTTACTGAATCGGTTGTTAGTTAGTGTGAAGTTTTAAATAGGCGATCGCCAATTACCAATTACCAATTACCAATTACCAATTACCAATTACCAATTACCAATTACCAATTACCAATTACCAATTATGTCTCAAATGTATTATATTCTCAGATCAAAAACCGATGGTAAGTATCTCACTGCGAGAGTTGATGAGGATAAACCCGGATATTTATTATTGTTTAAAGAAGATTTTGATGCTCTGAGCTATTTAACTGCTCATGCTGGCGATTTAGCGAGTCGCTTGGCTGTAGAGGCGATTTCTAGTACACAATTAAGTGGTTTATTACAACGCTGGGGTTTTGCTGGTTTAGGAATGGTCAATGATTCGCTGATACCTAAAGTTGAATTTTTACAACATGGTTCAACAATTGATTAGCAGCTATAGCAGGAGCAAGTCAAAAGTCAAAAGTCAAAAGTCAATTTGGCAATCAATTTGTACTGCTTGTCTCTTGTCTCTTGCTTTTTCCCACTAACTGCTTTTAAATTACTCTACCAAGGAGGCGATGTTTCCCTCATTTGATGGTGGTAGAGTTGGTAACTCTAGACAGTATCCTGCACCATAAACCGTTTTGATGTAACGGGGGTGTCTGGGATCTGGTTCTAGTTTGGTTCTCAGATGGCGAATATGCACTCTAATGGTTTCAATGTCGTCATCAGGATCATAACCCCAAACTTCTCGGAGAATTTCGCTAGGAGATACTGTTTGTCCATGACGTTGCAATAAGCAATGAAGCAACTCAAATTCTAAGTGAGTCAGTTTGACAGTCTCACCAAACCAAATGGCCTCAAATCTTTCTGGAACTAGGGTAAGAGAACCATAGTTGAGTATTTCACTGTGTTTTGCTGCTTGCGGGATACGGTCGGTACGTCGCAGTAAAGCCCTCACTCTAGCCAGCATTTCTTCGACTTCAAAAGGCTTAGTCAAGTAGTCATCTGCACCAGCATTAAAACCTTCTACCTTATATTGAGTCTGGTTTAAAGCAGTCAACATTAAGACAGGTATTTCTGATGTGCGCTCATCCCTACGTAAACGTTGGCAAATGGTAAAACCATCTACTTTTGGTAACATTAAATCGAGCATGATCAAGTCTGGTTGTAGCTGGAGTGCCAATGCTTGACCTTTGATTCCGTCTTCTGCTTGACTAACATCGTAGCCAGCCATTTCCAAGTTGACGGCAACAAGTTCTGAAATAGCTGAATCATCGTCTATGACAAGAATTCTCGGCATTATTAGAAAAATTATGACTACTTTATTTAAGGATAAATTAAGAACCGATACAAAAAAGCTAACTAATGCTAACAAGAGCCAGCTTTTTCTTCCTGCTTCACCCTAGAAGTGTCGGCACTATCTAGTCCACAGGCTAACACG
>RDXV01000149.1 GCA_004292695.1 Nostocales cyanobacterium
ATCCAAAAATTTAGGGATGACAGATGACTCAAACTCTTGCCTATTGCCTATTGCCTCTTGCCTACCCTCACGAAAAGACTTTCTCAGCAAGCCCTAATTCAATATGTTATCCTTAAAGTAAGGAACTCAAGTAAGGAGTTTAAGTAATGGCTAGTGCAACAATTACCACCAAAGGACAAGTAACTATCCCTAAAGAAATTAGGGATTATCTAAATTTGGATACAGGAAGTAAGGTTGATTTTGTGATTGATGAAAATGGCATAGTTAAGCTTATTCCTCTGAATATTCCTCTCAAAAAATTATCTGGGATTCTGCATAGAGAAGGGATGAAGTCTGCAACTTTAGAAGAAATGGAACAAACAATTAGTGAGGCTGCAAGTGATTGGACTTGATACAAATATTTTAGTGCGCTACCTCACAAAAGATGATGATCAGCAATGGAAAAAAGCTGTTGAAATTGTAGAAGGTGGAGAACAGTGTTTTATTGCTAATGTAGTTATCTGTGAATTAATCTGGGTTTTGCGTGGTCAGCCTTATTCTTTTAGTAAAGAGGAAATTAGCAACACTATAGACATGATGTTACAATGTGCTGTTTTTGAATGGGAAAATCGGTCTGTAGTTTATCAGGCTTTGCAACGGTTTAAACAGGGAAATGCAGATTTTTCAGATTATTTAATCGGTGCAGTTGCTCAACAATCTGGTTGTACTATAACAGCCACATTTGACAGGAAGTTGAGAAGTGAAAGAGGTTTCGACTACCTTTAGTTATTTCACTATGCCTAAAAATCCCTATGATAGAAATTGGCTAGAATGAAAAATCATCAACTTCTCCTATTGCTCACAAGCATTAATCAAGGGTAACAAAGGTCCAGTTTGTTCTTGTCCATTCACAGCTAATTCACTGTGACATAAATAAACTTTTTCAGAAGCACGACTCAATAAATCTATGATAATTCTTTCTAATCTTTGTGTTTCTGCCATTTCTTCATCTGCTACTGTCCAAGGTTGTCCTAATCTATCTCTTAAAAATAAATTAGCACCAAATAAAATAGCTGCACCACCTTTAGCCCAAAGCGGTGAACCAGCATCTAACCAAAATTGCCATTTATGATATTTATGATTAGCTCGATATTGGAAAATTGTCGCTAGAGTCACAGCTTTTGCAGCATTACCAATAGGATGGATAGGAAAAGGATTAGCGGTAATTGTTCCCAGTCTTAATAGTTGAATAAATCCACTAATAATACTGGTTTCTGAAGTGATAACTTTGGAGTTTAATCTAGTGTTAATTTCCCAATAGTGTTGGGCAGTTTCTAACAATTCTCTCAGTGATGATAATGTTTGAAATGATGATTGATTATTTTTAAATAAAAAATCTTGACTAGCTTTGTATATGATATTAATGGGAGTGTGATCTTTTTTATTTTCTATCTCTGATTTCTGATTTTCAATCCAAGCCAATATTTGATTATAAGCTGTGGTGGCACTGTGTCCAATTCTATCCCATCTTTCAAAAACTTTCACATCTTGTAAATGGGGATTTTGGGGATGGGGTGCAAAACAATAATCTGCTATTAATCCCGCTCTGACTGGATCAATTTTGTTTTCTGATTTGTTGTGATTTTCACTTAAAACTACTAACATTTCTGCAATTTGCTCTCGATTTACCAACCTTCCTAAACCTGGATAAACTAAAGTTAATAATGTTAATAACGCTCTCACTGCAGGGGAACTAATTAAAGGATATTGTTCATTGAGTGATTCTACTAAAATATTTTGTTTAGTTAATATTTCCATGAGTGTATAACGGGCGATCGCATCTAAACCGGGAGCGATAATTGCTATATCTTCCGGTTCTACTTTTCCTGACTTTATCCCCTCAATTATGACTTCTGCGGTATTCCTTAACAGTTGAGCGCGGGAATTAGTTTGCATCAAATTAACTGATTTTGGTAAACTTGAAATTACCATTGGTGCATTAACTAAATCTACCATTTGTTGAGCTAATTGATCAGCTAAATTCTGTACTTCCCTAATGTTTAAATTCTCTACATGACAACGATTTGCTAATCTAGATAAACATTGAGGATCAGCACCTAAACCCCAACGTACACAACCATGAGGATTATAACTAAATGCCCCCACTGCACCCTCATCTAATAAAAAATTAAATAAGTCATAAGTGATAGCTGGATAATCGTCTACATCATCAGCTATAATCATTTGATAGCGTTGCTTTAATTTTTGCTGATATTGATTATTTGATAATAGATATTGATGGTATAATTCAGTAGTTAAACCATAGCTCAAAAAACCTCTATCTAAACACCATTGCCGCCAATTTAATAATAAAGATTGTACAATTTGTGGCTCTAAATTTCTAACTTCTCCTGTTGATCCTGATTCTAAAATATCACCGATTTCTGTACAAGGTACACCGCCATAAGCTGCTAGTTGGAATATATCTAATATTTTTCTGACTAAGCGATATTTATTAGTAATTTTAGCTGCTAATAAAGTTTCTAAATCTAATTGATCATCCCATAGTTGAGTAGCTAATTCTTGTTCTGTTTCTGGACGCAATCTTACAGGAAATTGAGCTTGAATTTTTAAAGATTCTACTAATAACGGCCAAAATAAAATTACCTCATCTTGAATAAAACCCAAGGGAGTCTTAGCCCGAAATGGATATTTTCCCCCACTCAAAGCAATAATTTGATTACTTAATAATCTCCGATTATCTTCATTAGCAGCTAAAACCATTACTCTGGGTTCTGTGGGTAAATTATGACAATTTTTAATTATATTTTGAGTTTTTTCGCCACTTTTGTTATCATATCTATGTAATTTAGTAACGTGATTTTTGTTTGTTTCCACAAACTCACAAAACTTTCGCGCCAAATAAGTAGTTTTACCACTAAGACTTGTACCAACAACCCAAACCGAATTTGAACTCATCAACATACATCCTGTATATTAGTTACTATATTTTTTATTTTTGCGTTAACTTAAATTCATAAGTCACAAAACCATATTGAATGATCATTAAGGATGAAAAGCTCTGTGTTTAGTCAAAAGATATACTCTTTTTTGCTGGCTGCTTACAGATGGTACTTACTCACACCAGAACGATCTTTAGACGAAGCTTATCAAACAGCTTTAAAAATCAAGGAAATTGAAGATCAGCATTTTCAAGGTAAAAAAATTAGTCCTGATTCTGCTATGTATAGTAGTAGTGTCATGGAATATTTTCGGGCAGATTTACGGAAATTAATCAAAAATGTGCGAATGCGGCTAACAGAGTTTAAAGCTAGTCGCTGGTTTTCTAATGAATCTAAACAACAAGCTGCAATTAAAGCGGGGATAGAATATCCTGATCCGACTTTAGTTTTAAAGAAGTTGGAATTTATTGATCAAGTCATTGGCAAATATACAGAATATGATTTACAAAGTGAATTTGATAATATAGTGAACCCCTCCATAACTATAGCAGAAAACAATCCTATCAATCAAACAAATATCACTCCAAAATCAGTTAACAACAATGATAATAAACCGAAAAGAAAAACAGACAGTACGGGAATTTTACCCAGATCCATTTTAACCACAATTACCAGATTACAAGCAGAGTTAGACCCAAATTCAGAAAAAGATGTAGTCCAGAATTTTCGTCAAACTCAAAAAATGACAATTTTGTCAGTCAGATTTATTTTATTATTAATTATCGTGCCACTTTTAACCCATCAAATTGCTAAAGCCGCAGTAGTCGGACCAGTAGTAGAACATTTTAGAAAGCCAGAATCAGCGCAGATTTTTATTAATGAAGAAATGGAGGAAGAAGCATTAATAGAACTAGAAAGATTTGCAGAAAAAATTAAATTTGAAAACATGATTAGTAATGCACCACCACTAAATCCTGAATTACTAGAAGAGAAAATGCAGGAAAAAGCCCAAGAATTAGCAGAAGAATTTCGTCGGGCTAGTTCCAACGCGATTAAAAATGTGTTTGCAGATATCTTTTCTGTCATTGCTTTTATCTGGTTGTTAGTTATTAGTAAGTCTTCAATTTCAGTTCTTAAAGACTTTTTTGATCACATTGTCTATGGTTTAAGTGATAGCGCCAAAGCATTTATAATTATCTTGTTTACTGATGTATTTGTAGGTTTCCACTCTCCTCACGGTTGGGAAGTAATTTTAGAAGGTGTATCCCGTCATTGGGGTTTACCAGCTAACCGAGATTTTATCTTTTTATTCATTGCCACATTTCCCGTAATTTTAGATACAATCTTTAAATACTGGATTTTCCGTTATTTAAACCGAATATCTCCCTCTGCTGTGGCTACATACCATAACATGAATGAATAAATTGAATAAATGGATAATTCGCAAGTCTTAATTAATTTTCTAGAAAATGAAAAGAATACTGAATACAACCTTTAGTTTACCGTTTTTCTTTACTATTTTTTTGCTGGAAATGCCAGTAATTCAGGACAAAAATCCTGTTGTCTCAGACTGTAAAATCACTAAATGGGATTTACCGAATGATTTAAAAACTGAAAATCCTAATCAAAATCCTCAACAGTTAACTACTCTGGTAAAGAGAGATCCTGTAGGTTGTTGTGAAAAAGATGCTTCTTGTTTAGATCATCGAATTTATGGCAGTGAAACAGAAAAAGTTGCTGATAAAAAAGCACTGATTAATTCTATTGATCAAAGTTTAAGATATTTAAGAACAGGTCGCGCTGATTCTGCCTATCAGCGATACAAATACAGATACATGGGAATTAATAAAAACCGTGTTTATCGGAGTTTAAAAAGGTTTAGAGAATTGGTTTTATCTACTAATTCTCCCCAAGAATTACAAGCCGCAATAGAAAAAGAATTTGTGTATTATCAATCAATTGGTAATGATGAAAAGGGGACAGTTTTGTTTACTGCTTATTATGAACCAGTTTATGTAGCTAGTCGCAAACAAACTAAAGAATTTAAGTATCCTGTTTATCGTTTACCGCCTAATATCCGTTCTTGGTCTAAACCTCATCCCACTAGGATAGAATTAGAAGGTGCAGATGGTTTACAAGGCGATAAAGGCAAATTAAAAGGTTTAGAATTATTTTGGTTTCGGGATAGATTTGAACCGTATATGATTCAAGTTCAAGGTTCTGGTAGATTAAAATTAACAGATGGAAAAGAAACAAGTATAGGTTATGCAGGAAATACTGCACATAACTATAAAAGTCTAGGGAAAATGTTAGTAGCAGATGGCAAGTTACCAAAAGATGGTGTAACAATGCCCACGATTTTAGAATATTTTGCCAAAAATCCTCAAGACTTAAATTACTATATTCCTCAGAATAATAGCTTTGTCTTTTTCACAGAAACTCACGGTAGAAAACCACAAGGTTCTATCAGTGTACCTTTAACTCCTGAGCGTTCTATAGCTACTGATAAGTCATTAATGCCTCCTGGTGCTTTGGCTTTAATTCGCGCCCCTTTTCCCTTTTTAAATAAAGAAGGTAAATTAGAACATCAGACAGTGAGTAGATTTGTTTTAGATCAAGATACAGGTGGAGCTATTAAAGGCGCTGGTAGGGTAGATTATTATTTAGGCAGTGGTAAAATTGCTGGCGATCGCGCTGGAATTACAGTTAATAATGGGCAATTATTTTATTTACTGTTGAAAAATTAACTATTCAGTTATCAGTTATCAGTTATCAGTTATCAGTTAAAAATCTTTACTGTTCCCTGTTCCCTGTTCCCTTATTCCATTAATATTAAGCGCGAGGGATCTAAATGTACGTACCAGGGAAATTGTTGATCTTTCATAGTCACCCATTTTTCTTTATAAACTTCCACTTGTAAATGATAATGATGGTGGTTTTCTGCTGGAGAATGTAACTTCAAAAATAACGTTATTCTGTGTGGTGTTTCACTACTTCTCACCAACCAACAAGGAAAAGTATTTTCATCCTGACAATCATTTTTGAAAATAACTTGATGGGCGCGAATACCAATATGTGATAATTGCGGAGGAATTGATTCTATTACTTTTAGTTGACAATTCCAATCAGTTGCAAATACAGTTTGATCTGATATAAATTCTGCACTAGAAATATTTTTACAGCCCGTTATTTGCGCCACATTCATAGTTGCAGGATGTTTAAAAATTTCATATTTAGAACCATGATGTGCTTCTCTACCATTTTCTAAAACTAATAAATTAGGACACAAACGATAGGCTTCTTCCATGTTATGAGTCACAAATAAAGTCACTCCATTATAATCACTTAAAGTTTCTGTCATTTGTTGTTCTAATTGACTGCGTAAATGTGTATCCAATGCAGAAAAAGGTTCATCTAAAAGTAAAGCCTCTGGTTGACTAGCTAACGCCCTTGCTAACGCTACCCGTTGTTGTTGCCCTCCTGAAAGTTGATGAGGATAGCGATCGCCTAAACCCTGTAATTCCATTGCTATTAATTGTTTTTCTACCTCTATTTTAATATTTCCCCTAGATAATTCTTTAGGTAAACCAAAAGCAATATTTTCAGCCACCGTCAAATGTGGAAACAGGGCATAATTTTGAAATAAAAACCCTATTTTACGTTCCCGAATCGGAATATTAATACCTTTTTCAGAGTCGAATAAAACCCTACCATTTAATATTATCTTCCCCTTAGTTGGTGTTTCTATTCCTGCCAAACAACGCAGGATCATACTTTTTCCTGCCCCAGAACTTCCTAATAAACCTAAAGGTTGATGATCAGTAGTAAAGGCAATTTTTAGGTGAAAACTAGCAAGTTTTTTCTCAATATCCATCAACAACCCAGTTTCAGTAGCATTATTAGATAAATTCAAAGATTGATTTTCTGATTTTAATTGCTGAATTCCTAAATATTTTGTATTTCTGTGTTGATGTTTTCTCTCTTGCCAAAAGTTACTAATAAAAATTCCCGAAAAAGAAATAATTACAATAGCTATTGACCAAAACCAGGCTTCATTTATATCCCCAGCTTCTACCGCAAAATATATAGCCATAGGAATATTTTGAGTTTGTCCAGGAATATTACCCGCTAACATTAAAGTTGCCCCAAACTCCCCTAAAGCACGGGCAAAAGCTAAGGTTGTACCTGCCATAATTCCTGGCAATGCTAAAGGCAAACTTACACGCCAAAATATAGTAAATTCCTTCTCTCCTAACGTTCTTGCTGCTCTTAATAAATTACCATCAATTTGTTCAAAAGCTGCCAATGCAGTCTTATACATTAAGGGAAAAGAAACTACCATTGCTGCTATTGCTGCACCATACCAAGTAAATACAATTGTGAAATCAAAAGGTTCTAATAATTTACCAACTGGTCCATTGTTACCAAAAAATAACAACAATAAAAAACCCACAACTGTAGGTGGTAAAATCAGTGGTGCAACAAATATTCCCTCGATGATAGATTTGCCTTTACCACGATATCCTAACATCCAATAAGCACTACCAACCCCAAACAAGAAGGTGATGAAGGTTGCTAAACATGAGGTTTTGAGTGATATCCAAAGGGGTGATAAATCCTGTGGCATATTTTGTTTTTCTCTAATTCCAACTTAGTTGGTATTATACACCAAACTAGATCCAGGTAACTCGAATATGAAGTATAAAAACTGTATTAAAATTTACATTACGACTATAATCATGGGGTTTTCCCTGACTGCGGGAAATATTCTTGCCCAAAAATCACCCCCAGTATCTAATTTACGAGTATCTAATTTAATTGAGTTTGATACTACTGAAGGTGAAAGTTTGTTAATGGAAAGTAAATCAAAAAAAGACTTTTTTCCTTTAACAATGCACTTTGTAACTCAAGATAATCTTGCTTATTGTGGAGTTGCAAGTATTGTGATGGTGTTAAATAGTTTAAAAATTGCTGCCCCAGAAACACCAGAATATAGAAGATATAAAATATTTACTCAAGAGAACTTTTTTAGTAATCCTAAAACACAACAAGTTATTAGTTCTGAAAAAGTCGCCAGAGGGGGAATGAATCTACAACAATTAGGAGGATTATTAGCAAGTTATGATGGTGTGAAAGCTCAGGTTTATCATGCTAGTGATAGTAGTTTGGCAGAGTTTCGTAAACTAGCTGTAGCCAATTTACAGCAGTCTGATAACTATGTTTTAGTAAACTATTTAAGAAAAGAAATAGGACAGGAAACAGGTGGACATATTTCCCCTTTAGCAGCCTACAATGAAGCTACAGACAGATTTTTAATTATGGATGTTTCCCGTTATAAATATCCACCAGTTTGGGTAAAATCAGCCGAATTATACCAGGCTATGAACACAAATGATTCCAGTTCAGGAAAAACCAGAGGTTTTGTATTAGTTGGTAGATGATCCTATTTTCAAAACTATCTATATTCCTGGATTTTATAGATATAAAGTTTCTTCTATTACTTGAATTTCATTTAATTGATTAATGATCACATCTGCACCTTGAACATGAGCATAATTATTATTCCAGGTAATACCAATTGCACCCGCAGCTTTACCATCTTTAGCCATCTGCATATCACCCACAGAATCACCTACCATTAAGGTAGCACCTGGTTGTACTCCCAATGCTTGACAAGCCTGAAAAAATAAAATAGCATCCGGTTTACTTGGACCTTCATCAACTCCCATTTCTAATTGCAGGTAATCTCTTAATTCATGACTCATCACAAATTGCTGTACATCTTTGGTAGTTGCAGCGGAGAGAATACCTAATTTAATACCTGCTGATGATAGGGTGCGGAACATATCTAAAACTCCGGGAAATAGCGGTGATGGACTATTACTTAAATATTGATCCGCTTCCGCTAAAGCTTGACGAGAAATTTGTAATGATTCAAACCAGGTTCTACCGGTTTCGGCTATGTATGCAGCAGCAGCTACTTCTGTTTCTTTGCGACTAGCTACCGCCATTAAACCCGCTGGATCTAATTTATCTCCATTGATACCAAAGGACATTAACAATGGTTCACCTATACCGGGTATT
The DNA here is from genome assembly GCA_004292695.1 of Nostocales cyanobacterium. Lineage (GTDB taxonomy): Bacteria > Cyanobacteriota > Cyanobacteriia > Cyanobacteriales > Nostocaceae > Okeanomitos. The sequence goes on from RDXV01000149.1 coordinate 9,027, forward strand.
TGTGCATCTATGATTCTAGCTGCTTTTTGTCCGAGCGATCGCAAATAGGTTTCTGAGTCTTCTAATGTGCCGTTTTTATCAAATAAAATCGCTTGAATATGGGAAAAAGTTATATCTCTACATTTAATAGTTGCCATTTAACTACTAGACTCCTCTACCTATCCTGAATTTGAATTATTTATGGACAATAACCAACGACTAATAACCAAATAAAAAAGAGGGATTTTACCCTCTTAAATTTTATAATTAATCTTGCTAGTAAATACAGATAATTGTGTATTACTCTTCAACAGCTGCGGGAATTTCTTCTTCTGTTGTTTCAGTTGTTTCGGCTACTACTGGAACTTCTGCCTCAGCTACTACTGCAACTTCTGTTTCCGCTGTTTCCACTGTTTCTGTTACTTCTGCCGGCGCTACAGTTAGACCTTGCTGTTTAGCTAACATTTGTTCCCTATACTTGGCCGCCATTTCTTCTGCCTTATCGTAGACTAAATCGCGGTTCTTAATCATATCCCCTGGTTCGGGTTCTAGCTGCTTGGTAGACAGAGAAATTCTTCCTCTTTCTGCATCCAAGTCAATGATCATGACTTTTACTTCATCATTGACATTGAATACGCTATGGGGTGTATCAATATGTTCATGGGAAATTTCAGAAATGTGAAGTAGTCCACTGACACCGCCGATATCAATGAATGCACCGTAGGGTTTGATACCACGAACAGTACCAATTACCACTTCGCCAACTTCTAAGCGGTTCATCTTCCGCTCAACCAGCGCCCGACGATGAGATAAAACTAGGCGGTTGCGTTCTTCATCTACTTCTAAGAATTTTAAAGGTAATTCTTCCCCTACTAATTCTTCTTTGGGTTTGCGGGTACTGATATGAGAACCGGGAATAAATCCTCTTAGTCCTTCAATTCGTACCAATGCACCACCACGATTAGTTGCGAACACACCAGAACGGACGGTAGCATCTTCTGCCTGTAATTGCCGTACCCTTTCCCAAGCCCTCATGTATTCAATCCGACGAATGGACAGAGTTAACTGACCATCTTCGTTTTCATCAGTGAGAATGAAAAATTCCCGTGTTTCGTTTGACTGTAAGACTTCTTCCGGGGCATCAACCCGGTTAATAGACATTTCCTGTATAGGTATGTATGCTGCTGTTTTAGCACCAATGTCAATCAGAGCGCCGCGCGGCTCTATACTAAACACTGTACCTGGTACAATATCACCAGGGCTGAAGTGATAATCGTACTTATCAAGCAGAGCAGCGAAATCTTCGTGAGTAAATCCAATTTCTGTAGCGGTTAAATTCTGATTGACCATGCTGATTTTTCCTGGTTCGATTCTCCGTTAAGTTTTTGTCACTGTTAATGATGTATAGGCGAGGGCTTTTTATAGAAGTCTACACTTACATCCTTGTCTATCCTAGCGCAGAAGTGCTAGGTTCACATATATCAATTTCCAGATAGGATATTGTATCACATATTAAAAAGTTATTCACTAATTTTGGTTTTTACGCCAAATTATATTTAACCCAGTTAGGGCGGTGTTTGTGATATCAATACGATTGATACAATATCTATTCTATAGTCCCAATCTTCAATTTTAACATACTAAGTAGAAAATTAGGAAGTTAACGGAGGCAGGGGGCAGGTAACTGGGAGAATGAATAACCCAATTCTAAATTCTAAATTCTAAATTCATTAATTATCCGCTGCTACTTTGTTAAGTAACAACGGATATATTTTTTCAAACACTAGAAATTGCAGATATTGAAATCCTAGTCTCTTTTCTCTTTTCTTTCAAACCGGGGGGGTTCACGAAAGGCGATCGCAAAAAAGAGAACGCCAATTGCTAAGGTCAAAATCAAAATGTATGCAACGCTTTCCATATCAGGATTTCCTGCTTATCAAGCCAGTAATTGTGTTAATCAAAGTTGGAAGAAAGTATGAAGTAATCAAACTTCATACCTCATACTTAATTCTCAATTAAGCTTCCTTACGAACACGAGTGGTCTTGTCACCAACTTTCTGGAACAGACCCCACTCTACTTGTTCTTCTAGATCCGCTTCTACACCGGCGAATACGTCACGGTAGATGGTTCTAGAACCATGCCAAAGGTGACCAAAGAAGAACAGTAACGCAAATACAGCGTGACCGAAGGTAAACCAACCTCTGGGAGATGTACGGAATACACCGTCAGAGTTTAAGGTTTCTCTGTCAAATTCAAAGATTTCGCCACCTTGAGCCTTACGAGCGTATTTCTTCACATCAGCGGGATCTGTGAAGGTTTTACCATCCAAATCACCACCGTAGAAGCTAACAGTTACACCTGTTTGCTCAAAGCTATATTTAGATTCTGCACGACGGAAAGGAATGTCAGCGCGGACTACTCCATCAGCGTCGGTCAAAATCACAGGGAAAGTTTCAAAGAAGTTAGGTAGACGACGTACTGATAACACACGTCCTTCACTATCTTTGAAGACTGCGTGACCTTGCCAAGATTGGGCAATACCATCACCCTTAACCATTGGACCTGTACGGAATAAACCACCTTTCGCGGGGCTATTACCTACATAGTCATAGAATGCCAATTTTTCGGGAATTTCTGACCATGCTTCAGATAGACTTGCACCTTTAGCAACGCTATTTTGTACACGGCGTTCAATTTCTTGGCGGAAGTATCCTTGGTCCCACTGATAGCGGGTTGGGCCAAACAATTCGATGGGGGTTGTGGCGTTACCGTACCACATAGTACCAGCAACTATGAAAGCAGCAAAGAATACCGCCGCAATACTACTGGAAAGTACGGTTTCGATGTTACCCATCCGTAGGGCTTTGTAGAGCCTTTCGGGAGGACGAACTGTTAAGTGGAATAAGCCAGCAATAATACCAACTACACCAGCAGCAATGTGGTGAGCAACTACACCACCGGGGTTAAAGGGGTTAAATCCGGCGGGTCCCCATTCTGGAGCTACTGGTTGAATGCTACCGGTGACACCGTAAGCATCAGATACCCACATTCCAGGTCCGAATAGACCGGTGAGGTGGAAAGCTCCGAAACCGAAGCAAAGTAAACCAGATAAGAACAAGTGAATGCCAAACATTTTTGGCAAGTCTAAAGCAGGTTCGCCTGTGCGGGGATCTCTGAAGAGTTCTAAATCCCAGAATACCCAGTGCCAAACGGCAGCTAGGAACAATAAACCAGAAAGAACGATGTGAGCAGCAGCAACACCTTCAAATGACCAGAAGCCAGGATCTACGGCTGTGCCACCGGTTACGCTCCAACCACCCCAAGATTCAGTTACTCCTAAACGTGACATGAAGGGCAGTACAAACATACCTTGCCGCCACATGGGGTTGAGAACTGGATCGCTAGGGTCGTAAATAGCTAGTTCATAGAGTGCCATTGAACCAGCCCAGCCAGCAACTAGGGCTGTGTGCATCAAATGTACAGAAATCAGTCGGCCTGGATCGTTCAGAACCACTGTATGTACTCGGTACCAGGGTAGTCCCATTGACTACGCTCCTCCTTGAAGAGTTAGTTTACAAAGCAAGTTTTTTACTGAGAATCTGAGGGAGTATAGCCACCACCCAGAAAACTCTCTGAGTTTTTGTTATTGCTAGTCTTGAGTTTTACCACAGATTAGCCTGTGTTTTATCATTGCTTGCTTGCTGTCATAGCTTTACCACCCTCTGTTATTCACTTGCGGGAGGTGGTTATTTCAGCACTGAGCAAAAATGAGAATATTTTAAAAAGTGTAACTATTTACGAGACTCTTTGCAAGCTCCTCAAGAGATGTGATTACTTGGTTTTGCCTCAGATATCCCTACTCATAGCAATTATGCTGATATTTATTATCTAATGCTTTAGTAATACTGTAATTCATCTAATTACATCACATTAAGTAGTTGTGCAAAATAGATTTTATAGTTACAGCAGTTTCCGAAGTTATGAAGTACACCCTGATTTATTTACTGTTCCCTGTTCCCTGTTCCCTGTTCCCTAAAACTAAAAAACTCTGTACCTCAT